>NZ_CAWUDM010000026.1:0-69237 GCF_963920855.1 Nostoc sp. CCY0012
CAGGCTCTATCCCTTATTAAACAAGCTGTTTAGCCTTCTTGTCACCCGTTAAGGCAACCGACAAAATACTGATACTGTTACAGTCGCTATCAAATAAACTTTATTTCTCTTGAAGCTGCTTTTTTGACAGATATAAAAAATCAGGGTCTGAATATCAGCCAGACCCTAAGATTATTGAGGATTGATAAATAGCTAAATCCGTGATTGTACGAATTTCTCTAATCGATCCATGCCTTTTTCAATGGTTGCCATGTCGGTAGCATAAGAAAGGCGAATGTTTTGATCAGCACCAAAGGCAATGCCGGGAATGACTGCCACTTGATGCTTTTCCAACAAGGCGTTACAAAATTCGAGGGATTTCAGACCTGTTTGACTGATATCAGGAAATAGATAAAAAGCCCCATTAGGTTTAGCACAACTCAATCCCGGAATAGCATTGAGTCTATCTAACATTACTTGTCGCCGTTTAGCGAAAGCTTGGCGCATTTCTTCTACACAATCTTGGGAACTTTCCAAAGCAGCGATCGCACCATATTGAGCAAAGGTACACACATTCGATGTACTATGCCCTTGAATGGTACTGGCAGCTTTAATAATTTCCACTGGCCCTGCTAAATAACCCAGTCGCCACCCCGTCATTGAGTAAGCTTTGGCAAACCCATTACTAATTAAGGTACGGTCAAAAATTTCCTTACCTACAGAACCAATGCTGATATGTTCAGCACCGTCGTAGAGAATCTTTTCGTAAATCTCATCAGAAACCACAAAGATATCTGCATCAACTACTACTTGCGCCAGCGCTTTAATTTCTTCTGGCGTGTACACCATTCCCGTAGGATTAGATGGAGAGTTGAGGATAAATAACTTTGTTCTGGGCGTAATTGCTTGACGTAGCTGTTCGGGAGTAATTTTATAATCCGTTGCCGCATCTGTGGTAATAATCACTGGTACGCCCCCTACCAAAGTCACCATTTCGGGATAACTTAACCAATAGGGTGCGGGGATAATCACCTCATCACCGGGATCAATCAGCGCTACCATCAAATTATACAGAGAATGCTTACCACCGTTAGTGACAATGACATTCTCTGACTTGTAATCAAGACCGTTATCAGTTTTCAGCTTGTGGGCGATCGCTTCCCTTAACTTTGGTTCTCCAGCTGCTGGGCCATATTTGGTTTTGCCTTCATCCAAAGCTTTCGCGGCTGCGGCTTTGATGTGGGCTGGAGTATCAAAATCTGGTTCTCCAGCGCTAAAACTACAAACGTCTATACCATCTGCCTTCATGGCCTTAGCTTTAGCTGCGATCGCTAAGGTTAAAGAAGGCGTGACTTTACTTACTCGTGCTGCCAGCTTCATTCTTAATTTATTTGGCAAATCTCTCACTTATCTAAGGATATCTTACATTCCTTAACTGGATTTGCCTTTTTATATTCCTTCTAGGCTATGGTGACATCTGGTGACAGGTAAACATCCTGAATGGCGTGAAATAGTTTCACACCTTCGTCAAAAGGACGTTGAAAGGTCTTGCGTCCCGAAATTAACCCTGTACCGCCAGCGCGTTTGTTAATCACAGCAGTGCGAATAGCTTCAGCAAAGTCATCTTTACCAGATGCACCACCAGAATTAATTAACCCAGCGCGTCCACAATAGCAATTCAGTACTTGATAACGAGTCAAATCAATTGGATGATCACTTGTTAAGTCTGTGTACACCCGTTCATCAGTTTTTCCGTAACTCTTACCAGTGGCTTTGGCTATAGCACCGTAACCATTATTGCATTCGGGTAATTTTTGTTTAATAATGTCAGCTTCAATGCTGACACCCAAATGATTTGCTTGTCCGGTGAGGTCAGCCGCAACGTGATAATCTTGGTCTTGTTTAAAAGCACTGTTACGCAGATAGCACCAAAGAATAGTCACCAAACCCAGTTCGTGGGCGTATTTGAAGGCTTGGCTTACTTCTTGAATTTGCCTTGCAGATTGCTCTGAACCAAAGTAAATTGTTGCACCTACTGCTACTGCACCTAAATTCCAAGCTTGTTCGACATCAGCAAACAAGAGTTGGTCATATTGATTGGGAAAAGTGAGTAGTTCGTTGTGATTGATTTTAGCAATAAAGGGAATTTTGTGGGCATATTTACGGGAAACGCTGCCCAATACACCTAAAGTTGTAGCGACAGCATTACAATCTCCAGCTATTGCCAGTCTGACGATATTTTCGGGATCAAAATAAATAGGATTAGGCGCAAACGAAGCACCAGCCGAATGTTCAATACCTTGGTCTACTGGTAATATGGACAAATAGCCTGTATTCGCCAGACGACCGGTAGAGTAAAGTTGCTGGAGATTACGCAATACTTGAGGATTGCGATCGCTATTTATCCAAACTCGATCTATAAAATCTGATCCTGGTAGATGTAGTAAATCTTGAGAAACTTTAGCCTTGTGGGTAAGTAGATGTTCTGCCTCTTTCCCCAACAATGACTCGATAGAATTAGCCTCTAAGAGTGTTGTAGTCATAGAATTTTCCCCTAACTTCAGCCAATTACCCTGGTTTTAAGATAGCACTTGAATGTTAATAACCTGCTTGTATCTTCAAGTTAGCAATTTGCAGTTCTAGACATTCTCGCAAGAAAACCACAGATAAACTGATGGGTATGTCATGTAGAAATACCTTCAGATACTTTTATCTGTGGTTAACAATAATAATTAGGATTCTTGCCATAGCTCCTATTTTAGATTTTCACCATCACCAGTCATATACCAAAAGGTACAAATTCTGGAACTCAAAGAGAAAGTAATTGAATATTTTTTGCTTTGGTAGTCCCTGATGCTATGTTTGCGCCCCAATAATAAATGCAATGTTCGCCAGCGCTTGTTCGGGTTGAATACTATGACAGATGCTTAATCCTGTATTGCTTAAATATATTTTTTTGTTGTCCAAGCAAATAAAATACAAGTATAGATTACACCTATTGACTCAGGGAATTTACAAGGATAGCAAACAAAAGGTAATCTAATAATAGATACAAGCAAACGATCGCTTGCAGGCGTACCAATTGATTGATCACATATTAGTATGCCTAGAAATTTAAACCTAAATATTACAACTAAAAAAGTTAAGTATGCTAGGAGCGATCGCAGGTGACATTATTGGTTCGGTATATGAGGGAAAAAATTTCAAAACGAAAGATTTTCCACTTTTTAACAGAGAATGCCGCTTTACTGACGATACAGTTTTGACTGTGGCAGTGGCAGATGTAATTCTCAATGCCGACCAATCCCCAGACAACAACCAATATATTGACCAATTAAAGTTATACTACCGTCGCTATCCCTATGCAGGTTACGGACGTAATTTTCGAGAGTGGGCTAACTCGAACAGTCGCCAACCATATAACAGTCTGGGTAACGGTGCAGCCATGCGAGTAAGTCCCATTGGATATGCTTTTAATGACTTAGATACTGTGTTACGGGAAGCCCAGCACAGTGCTGAAGTGACCCATAACCATCCAGAAGGGATCAAAGGCGCTCAAGCAACAGCTACGGCTATTTTTTTAGCACGTACAGGTCATGATAAAGCTCAGATTAAATCTTATATTCAAAATACTTTTGGCTATAACCTAGAGCTAACCCTAGAGCAAATTAGGCCGACTTATCAATACGATTCAACTTGTCCGGGTTCTGTACCCCAAGCAATTATAGCTTTTTTGGAATCCACTAGTTTTGAAGATGCTGTGAGAAATGCTGTATCAATTGGTGGTGACAGTGACACTGTAAGTTGTATTGCAGGTAGCATAGCCCAAGCATTTTATGGTGGCGTACCTCAGGCGATCGCTGAGTCCGCACTATCTCATTTGAATGAACATCTATATACTGTCACCGAAACTTTTATGTTCCAATATTGTTAGGCGGTCAAAATTAACTTTTGGTAAACAGCCAAAAAATTAACTACTAACCGCCGATGAAAGTTGATGCACGGAACTGATGTTAAAAGTAGATGGAAGAAAACCGGAGAATTTCAGATTTTGACCATAGTTCCTCAGCTGACCCTGGGAACTATGGGAGCCTAGTAATTGGGATTATATCTGACCGCCAAAGGCTGGCTTTACTTTGAGGTCAATCCTTTCCCCCAAGTCTTCAGCTATCGTTAAATTACCCGGTTTACAGCGCTTCACATTTACAACTATTCCTTGCGCCCCTTCGACTTCCAAATCTTCTACGTAGCCTTTTATCGCTACTTTGGCATCAGCAGAAGTGAAAAACGGCCCGAAGTAGTAAGTACAACGGGGATTTTGCGTCACGATTTCTACCCACCAAGCTAAACCTAGTTGGTGAAATGTGTTAATCAATGATTCCTTAAAGTTATCCCAAATCGTTTTCATAGTTGTCGCCGATTTATCAATGTGGTACTGAATGTTAAAGGAAAGGATATGGTGATATTTTTTCTTTTACATTTCTTTATACTCTTTTCCTCTTAATTTTTAAAGAGGTTTGTGTAATTTATCTAGATACAACGTGTTTACCGACCGTTGGCGATAAATTTCATAAAGTGCCATACCTGAGGCTACTGATGCATTGAGGCTGGGAGTTTTACCTAACAGGGGTATAGAGACTAAAACATCGCAAGAGCGCTGTGTTAACATACTTAGACCCTCACCTTCAGAGCCGACCACGAGAACGATAGGCCCACTAAAATTGACTGTATGCAGGGGTTCACTACCGCTGGCAGCCGTACCATAAATCCAAAAACCAGCTGCTTTCAATTCTTCTAGAGATCGGCTGAGATTAATCACCCTTGCGACAGGAAAGTTTTCTAAAGCACCTGCTGCCACTTTTACCACAGTAGAAGTAATACCAGATGCTCTGCGTTGAGGAATCACCAATCCTTGAGCGCCGATTGCTTCAGCTGTGCGAATAATTGCTCCTAAGTTGTGGGGATCTGTGATCCCATCAGCTACTACAATTACGGGATCAGCCACAGACTGCGCCTGTTCAATCAGATCTGGTAATTCGATATAGGTGTAGGGGGCAATTTGTGCGGCTATACCTTGATGATTCGCCCCATCAGTAATTTGGTCTAAACGCCTGGGTTCTACTTCATCAATAACTGTGCCATGTTCCTTAGCTTGCAGGATTAAATGGTGAAAGCGATGGTCATAACGCAGACGAGTAGTAATCCAAAGGCGGTTCAGTCCCCGTTGACTTTCCAAAGCACTTAAGACAGGATGACGACCATAGATGAGATCGCTATCTTCTGTTTGTTTAGGAGATGGAGCGGAAGGGGAAAAATTATGATGTGGACGGGAGTTACTGGATATCGGGTTGCTGTTGCTATCCCTGTCTCTGTCTCTGTCCCCATTTCGAGGACTACGAATAGATTTAGTAGTAATTACACGCTTGCCTTTGAGTTTCACAGGCTGCCCACGATTGGGTTCGCTAGGAGTCTGGATTTTCCTGGGTTTACTAGTCATTATGAGTTGTGGATATATTTTATGGGTGAAAATTTTGCTGCTTTGAATTTACCGAAACTAAAGCCCTGATATTCCTATCATGAGATTGAATTGCTTATGAGTTCTCTAGATGGAGTTTTTGCAATAATTCGGTCAAGCGTGGGTAATCAGTAAGATACAAGTAGCCAATTAAAGTCTCTAAACTCGTAGCCTGTTGGTAGATTTCGGGATCAACCCGCTTAGGACGCCCTGAGGCGGCGTTACGACCCCGCCGGACAATTTCTAATTCGGCAGTCCTCAGATGAGGAGTGAGCGATCGCAAATATAGCGCTTGTGTTTCGGCTCTTACCTGTGCCACTACCAAACGATGGTAAATTTTGGTTTGCTGCATTGGCAGCAGATAGAACATCCTAACATACAATTCATAAATTGCGTCGCCTAAATAAGCTAAAGCTGATGGAGAAAGCTGTTGTATTTGTGACGGAGAAATCTTTAAGGCCAATGGCCCTGCGGCTGCCAACAGTAATTGATTCCAAGATGAATCCGACGTATGACTTTCATCTTGCCCATCGAATAGCTCTTCCTCCTTGAATGTCACAAATTCATTATTCCTTAATGGGCTATGGTTGGCAGGCATCTAGTGAGAAATTTATTTTTCCTTGGGCAAGCCACGCTAGTATACCTAGCATAATCAAAATAGTTCAATATTGCTTACTAATTTTAACTTTTTAATTGCTGGTTGATATTGAAGAGTTATTGCTTATATTTGAGATTTTTTATTAATTACGGTTGAGAACTACTCAAATTTGTGAACCTCTCTCACAAGGAGAGAGGTTTTTTGTCAGCGTAACTAAAAATTAAGCTACCCAGATAACAAATCGGACAGCTGAGTGTATCTGTGTAATCAAGCGATCAAGACTACTTGATATTTTCTAGAGCCGCATCAACTGAGGTTTGTAGGGATAGAAACTTCTCTAAGCGAACAAGCTTGACCGTTTGAGTTACTCGAGCATTAGTGACTATTTGCAAGGTGCCGCCGGCAGTTTGCGCTTGTTTGGCTAGCTGCACCAGAGCGCCCAAGCCGGAGCTATCAACAAAGTCAATTTGTGAGAGATCCAGGATAATATGCTTTGGACCTTCATCAATTTTATTGCCAAGTACCTTGCGAAAGGTCGGCTCAGAAAATGCGTCTAACAAACCTGTGAGGCGGAATAGCTGACAGTTATCCCGGGCTTCACGAGTGCCTCTCAGGCTCACGGTTAGATTCAGTGGCTCAGCAATAATTCCCTCCTCATGGTTAAAGTGAACGCTCCAGTATAGATGGTTTTAGCACAATTTGTCTACAATCTACAGGGATGGGGAGACGAGAAGAAAGAGAAATTTTTATCCCCTACTCCCGTACCCTTCGGGAAGCTACACTAACGACTACGCTCACGGCGCAGCCTACTCCCAACTCCCAACTCCCAACTCCCTATTCCCCACTCCCTAACCTTGCCGTTCGCATGGCTTGGACGAATTGCTCAAATAGGTAATCAGCATCATGAGGGCCAGGGCTAGCTTCTGGGTGATACTGGACAGAGAAGATGGGCAACGATTTATGACGTACCCCAGCAACAGTGCGATCGTTGAGGTTGAGGTGGCTAATGTCTACAATTCCGTTAGGTAAGGAATCTGGGTCAATAGCAAAACTATGGTTTTGACTAGTGATTTCTATCCTTTGTTGTAGTCCGGCGGGCTGATTTAAACCACGATGACCAAATTTTAATTTATAGGTTTCTGCTCCCAGGGCGTGACCTAAAATTTGATGCCCCATACAAATACCAAACATGGGTTTTTGACTTGATAACAATGCTTTGGTAGTTTCAATACCTTCAGTAACTGCGGCGGGATCACCGGGCCCGTTAGAAAGAAAAATGCCGTCTGGGTTGTATTTGAGTATCTCTTCTGGTGGAGTATGGGCCGGTACAACCACCACGCGGCAACCGTAACTGGCTAAACGACGCAAGATATTGCGTTTTACACCAAAATCAAGGGCGACAACCGTGAAAGATTCTCCCTGATTTCCTATAGCTTCTGAGTTAAATTCCCAGGCGGGAATTGTCGGATCTGACCATTCATAAGCCTGAGAAGTGGTAACTCCCCGCACCAAATTGGCACCAGCCATGCTGGGAGCGGCTTGTACCTGCTCTAATAATTCTGCTTCATCCAGAATTTCTGTAGAAATGCCACCATTCATGGCTCCAAACATCCGAATTTTACGCGTGAGGGCGCGGGTATCGATGCCGTAAATACCTGGGATTTGGTGCTGGTTGAGGTAATCGGGTAAGGATTGTGTTGATCGCCAGTTACTTGGTCGGTGACAAATATTGCGGGCGATCGCTCCTTGCACTTGTGGTCGATCTGATTCCTCGTCTTCGGCGTTGATCCCAGTATTTCCCAATTCAGGATAAGTAAAAATGATAATTTGACCACGGTAACTAGGGTCAGTCAGAACTTCTTGATATCCAGTCATGCCAGTGTTGAATACCACTTCTCCGATGGTGGTTCCTGTGGCACCAAAAGACCAACCGCGATAAGTGGTTCCATCTGCCAAGACAAGTAAAGCAGGTGTTGTATCAGACAGGGGCATAAGTAATTCAAATAAAGGTTTAGGTACTGGGTACTGGGGATTGGGCATGGGTTAAGTTTCTTTGGCCCTACTCCTAGCCTTTTGCCATCACAATCACTAGTCAAAGGTTAACAGTGAGCAGTCTTTCATCCCCAGTTTAGTGAATACTGCGAGTGTTAAAGCAATTCGCAATTCGCAATTCGCAATTACGTGTTGTAACGTGGATTTAGACACCGCCACAACACTTGCGGCTTGATAGAAGCCGGGGACTTAAACCCCTACATTGTGTTAATTACTCCCAAAGAACGAAGTATCTGCCAACTGGTTAACAACGCAGTGATTGGTTTATTGCCATCGCCAATTTTATCATCTATGAGCAGTTTCCAAATTGTTGCCCATTTCCATAAGGAATTTTGTAGAGAAATTAATTAAAAATTAAAAATTAAAAATACAGCAGATACAATGTTAGAAGGGGAGCCAGTGGCCAAAGTAGCTTTCCAGTCCCTTAGGCAAGTTGAATTGAAGTTAATTATGCTTCAGTCTTTTTTATCTCGTGCAACCCTGATTTTTTTGTCCAGCACTCTTGCAGTTTTGGGTGCTGCTTGTAATGAAGAAAAACAAACGGCTGGGAACATTAGCAGTCAAAATTCTGTAGTAACTGACAACCTGGTAGTGTCGCCGACTATTGAAACAGCAACATCGCCAGCTATTCCAGCCGCCATAAAGCCTGTAGACTCAGAAATCAGTTCTTTTGAAATGGGGCTAGATAAAGCTGTAGGGGCTTGGAGAATCAGCCAATCTGCTCAATCGTCAGATGATTGGAATTTGGTGGCAGGTCAATTGCAAGAGGCGATCGCCTTCATGGAAAAAGTGCCGCAACAAAGTCCAGAGTTTGCTACTGCCCAAACCAAAATTTCCGAATACCGGGGCCAGATGCAAAATGCCCGGCAAAAAGCTACACCGCGCCCTGTATCGACACCCAAAGTAGATAATCAAAGTATCGTAGTTGCCGTTCCTCAACAACCTAAAAACAAGCCTCAGCCTTCCCTGACACCGCCCGCAGCTATCAAACAGCCAGAAGTAAAACCAGTTTTGCCAACATCCGCATTAATTGCCCCAGAAAAAAAAGTATTTATTGCTCCCATTAAACGGCGAATTGGTGGCACGCCCATTGTGGAAGTTACTTTCAACAATCAGCAGCAATTCGAGATGATTGTCGATACAGGAGCTAGTGGCACTGTGATCACCCAAAAAATGGCCAATGCCTTGGGAGTATCGCCAGTAGGGGTAGCCAAGGCCAATACTGCCAGTGCTAGGGCGGTGGAATTTCCCATTGGCTATGTTGATTCAATGGCAGTTGCTGGGGTGATGATTAACAGAGTAGCAGTAGCGATCGCTGGTGCGGAATTAGAAACTGGGCTGTTAGGACACGATTTCTTCGGCAACTACGATGTCACCATCAGACGCGATGTAGTAGAATTTCGTCCACAATCACACTCAGAAATTAATTCTGTAGGAACTGAACTAGCTGTTCCAGTTTTTCCCAGGGAGAACCACTATGAAGAATTTCCTTAGCCACACGGAAACCTTGGGCATGGTCTAATAATGGAATTGCACCTGCTACTTGTAGTGCCAAAGAAGCATTTATGGCTACTGCGTCTTGTTGTGCTTGAGTCCCCTTACCTTGCAGCACTGCTTGCAGAATCACGGCGTTTTCTTGGACATCTCCACCTTTAAGTGTGCCGATGGTAGCTGGTGTTGCACCTACTTCTTGGGGATTCACAGTAGTTAACTGCACTTCACCACCAGATAACACCGCCAAGTCAGTTAAATCTCCCAAACCAACTTCATCAAGTCTTTCTCGTCCATGTAAAACTATGGCTTTTTGTTTGCCTAAGTTGTTTAATGCTTGGGCCACAGTGGTTAAAAGTTGGGGTGTAAATAAACCAACAACTTGTCCAGTGGGATATAACGGGTTGACTAATGGCCCTAGTAAATTAAATACTGTTCGCACTTTCAACGTGCGTCGCAAAGGAGCCACAGCTTTCATCGCTGGATGCCAACCAGGGGCAAACAAGAAGGTAACACCGACTTCGTGTAATGCAGCTTGCACCTTTTCACTAGAAGCACCAAGATTTACTCCCAAGGCTTCCAATACATCGGCACTACCTGTCAGACTTGACGCCGAGCGATTACCATGCTTGGCAACAGGTATACCATAGGCTGCGGCCACAAAGGTAACAGCTGTAGAAATGTTAAAAGTTGATGACCCATCGCCGCCAGTACCACAGGTATCGATCACCACGGGAAGCGAGGTTTTGGTAGGTGCTTGCTCAGTCCCTAGTTTTGATTGGGATTGTAAAACTTCCGCCATCCCAGTCAATTCGTCAGCGGAAATACCTTTCAAGTTCAGCGCCGTCAAAATTGCGCCTGACAATTCTGGTGGAACCGCTTCAGTCAACCACCCTTGCATCAATTCAGCGGCTTGAGAGCGGGACAATGATTGACCATCCATTAATTGTTGCAGCAGGAGATGCCAGCTAACGGAGGATTCGGGAGCAGGAATTGAGGATGTTGTCATGGTCTTAGTTATTTGAGGATTTAGCTCAGTTGAGGCTATGGGAGCTATCCTACCGAAGAATGGGAGTAGGGAGTAGGGAATGGGGAGTGGTAAATAAGTAATCGGTATCAGCTAGGAAGCTGCCTGTTTTTGAACAATATAGAATACATAACTATAATATTCCGAGTATTTTCGATAAAGGTCAATTTCTTGTTGAACCATATTCAACACTTCAATAATTTCTAAATCGGCTTGGTAATGTTTCTGGAAAATCTGCAATTTTGCTTCTAAGGGTTGATAGTAGTGATTCCACCACGCCGACTCTGGGAGGATAAAATAGTCAATTATTTTGTAGCCACTATTTTGAATAATCTGGCAATTACCTGGAATATCTTGCATGGCTGGATAACCTGTATGCCAAAATTCTTGTAATTCTTTTGGTGCATTGGGTTTGAGCCATGTAATTTCGGAAGCAGCTAAGTATCCTCCTTGTTTAAGTAGAGGTTGCCACTGCTTTAGCCCATTTTCAAACCCGATAATATAGATTGAACCTTCCGACCAAATAACATCAAAAGTTGCATCAGGAAAATTCAGGCAAAACATATCAGCTTCTATAACTTCAATTTGTGCTGATAACCCTTGCTGAATAATTTTTTGTTTGAGTTCATTTATATACAAAAGATGATTATCTACAGCAATAATTGTGCCATTAGTCAAGCTGGCTAAATCTAAAGTTTGCAAACCAGGGCCACAACCGATATCGATAATTTTAGGGTGTGGTGGCAAATCAACCATCTTTAAAAAAGCATTTTTTGTGGATTCAAAATCGCCGGGGCCTTCTCTGGGTATTCCTTGATGAATTTGAAAAAATATATCCTTCTGTTTATTATTCATACATGAATTTTTGTCAATTATCCTCGTAAATTAAATATAGCGACTAAAAAAACAGAAACTGATGAACGCGATGTCTAACGACAAGCCGCCGAGCTTTTACACCTCTTGTCTTGCATCTATTATCGACGAAGAAAATGCTATCTATCCTTGGGAAAATCTCGAACTCAGCCAGCGACAACATATCCAACAAGCGATCGCGCAAAGCGCAGCACCGGAGGCGATCGCATCTGTAAATTCTCCCAGTTGTGTTGTCTATCCCCGTACCCAAGCACAACTAGCCGCAGTCATTGCCGAAGCGCATCGTCACAACTGGCGTGTTCTCCCCTGTGGTAAAACCAGTAAAATCAACTGGGGTGGTTTAGTCAAAGGCGTTGATATTGTAGTTAGCACAGAACGCATTAATCAATTAATTGAACACGCCGTTGGTGATTTAACTGTCACAGTCGAAGCCGGGATGCAGTTTTCTCATCTCCAGGCAATTTTGGCAAAATCGCGGCAATTTCTCGCCCTCGACCCTTGCAAGCCAAAATTAGCAACTATTGGCGGTATTGTCGCTACAGGTGATACCAATTCCCTCAGACAACGTTATGGTAGTGTACGTGACCAACTATTAGGTATGACTTTTGTCCGTGCTGATGGACAAATTGCCAAAGCTGGAGGACGCGTAGTTAAAAATGTTGCTGGATATGACTTGATGAAGTTATTTACTGGCTCTTACAGCACATTAGGAGTTATTAGTCAAGTAACTTTTCGCGTATATCCACTACCGGAAGCTTCTGGTACAGTAGTACTGACAGGTAAAGCAGAGGCTATCTCCCAAGTTGCGGCGACTCTGCGAAATTCGGCTTTAACACCAACTCAGGCTGATTTGCTATCCACTCAACTTGTTTCTCAGTTAGGTTTGAATACAGGATTGGGATTAATAGTACGTTTTCAAAGTATTAGTGAAAGTGTTAAGGAACAGTCAAATCGATTATTGGCAGTAGGCGAAAAGTTGGGTTTAGTGGGGACAATTTATCATGAAGAAGATGAAGGCTCTCTATGGCATGAATTGCGAGAATTAATGGATAATTCTGTTACAGAATCGGGAATTACCTGCAAAATAGGAGTATTACCGACTGCGGCTGTGGAGGTTTTGCATCAATCAGAAATGGGATTAATTCACAATGCGAGTGGTTTGGGATGGTTGCAGTGTGGGAGTTTGAGCCAGGTTTTAAAGATACGCGATCGCTTGCAAAATAATAAAGGTTTTTTGAGTGTTTTAACAGCACCAAATTCGGTTAAACAAGAGATTGATGTTTGGGGCTACACTGGTAATGCTTTGCAGGTGATGCGTCAAATTAAGGCGCAGTTTGATAGTAAAAATATTTTGAGTCCTGGTCGTTTTGTGGGTGGGATTTAGGAATTAAGAAAAAACGTAGACCGCAGGCTACCACAAAGGTACGAAGAACGCGAAGGAAGAAGGAAAAAGTTTATATGCAAGTTTCTGATAATTCTGTAAATAATACGGCTAGTATCAAAAATTTAAAGGGGTTTGATGTTAATCATCCGCCTGATCCGAAGTTGATTGATAGTTGTGTGCATTGTGGGTTTTGTCTTTCCACTTGTCCGAGTTATCGGGTAATTGGTAAAGAGATGGATTCGCCTAGAGGACGTATCTATTTGATGGATGCGATTAATGAGGGTGAGATTGCTTTGAATACGGCAACTGTAGAACATTTTGATTCTTGTTTGGGTTGTCTAGCTTGTGTGAGTACTTGCCCTTCTGGTGTGCAATATGACAAGTTAATTTCAGCTACTCGTCACCAAATTGAACGCAATTATCCCCGCAGTTTGCCAGATAAGCTAATTCGCCAACTGATATTTTCTTTGTTTCCTAATCCTGATTTATTACGATTTTTTCTGGTTCCTTTGTTGGTTTATCAAAAGTTAGGTTTACCAAAGTTAGTCCGGGCTACAGGGTTACTTAAAAAAGTATCTCCCCGATTGGCTGCAATGGAATCAATTCTACCCAATATTACTTTCAAATCTTTTCAAGATAATTTACCAGATGTAATTCCCCCCCAAGGTGAGAAGCGCTACCGCGTCGGGGTAATTTTAGGATGTGTGCAACGGTTATTTTTTTCGCCTATTAATGAAGCAACGGTGCGGGTATTAACGGCTAATGGTTGTGAAGTTGTAATTCCTAAATCTCAAGGTTGTTGTGCGGCGCTTCCAGAACACCAAGGACAAACGGAACAAGCCAAGGCTTTAGCTAGGCAAATGATTGATAGTTTTGCCAATACCGATGTTGATTTTGTGATTATCAATGCTGCTGGTTGTGGTCATACTTTAAAAGAATATGGTCACATCTTAGAAGATGACCCAGAATATCGAGAAAAAGCCCAAGCATTTGCCGCTAAAGTTAAAGACGCTCAAGAGTTTTTAGCAACAGTAGGATTAACAGCTAAACTATCACCATTAACAGATAAACCTTTAAATTTAGTTTATCAAGATGCTTGTCATTTATTACATGGACAAAAGATTAGTGTCCAACCACGTCAACTGTTACGGCAAATTCCTGGAGTAAAATTAAGCGAACCCATAGACGCAGCTTTATGTTGTGGTAGTGCGGGTGTTTATAATATGCTGCAACCGGAAGTGTCCGAAGAATTAGGTCGGCAAAAAGTCCAAAATTTATTAAACACTGGTGCAGAGTTAATTGCTTCTGCTAATCCCGGTTGTACATTGCAAATTACCAAACATTTACAATTGCAAGGTAAAACAATTGCCGTCATCCACCCAATGGAGTTGTTAGATTATGCAATTCGGGGTGAAAAATTAAAAAATTAATTTCCTTTTGCGCCTTTGCGCCTTTGGTCCTTTGCGCGAAACAAATCCAACCCACTCCCCCACAAGTAAGAATTAAACTACAGCAAACAGATTAGATTGTCTGATTTAAGATTCTGACTAGTGGATGATTCTAGCCACCGCCATCAATTGCCAAACTGACAGTAGTAATTGATCAAGAATGATTTATGATTTCATCTTGGATGGTGATTGGCGCTGTAACATTTTTAATAGCAATTGGTAGTTTTTTTATCACACCCCGTGATGTCAAATGGTTTGCACAATTAAGTCGTCCCCGATGGTTAATATTTGAACCATTGATTCCCCTTATTTGGACTGTGATTTTCATCTGTGGTGCAGCTTCAGCTTATATCGTCTGGGAAAAAAATCCTGGAAGTACAATTACCTGGTTAATCATGGGTTTGTACCTTTTACTGGAAATTATCACAGTTTCCTACATTCCTCTGATGCTGAGATTTCGCAGTCTCAAAACCGGAGAAATAATTGGGCTAACTGGTTTGATTGGGGGTATTGTCTTGGCAATCTGCGTTTTACCAATTTCCAAACTAGCGACACTTTTACTTCTCCCCTATCTGCTATGGAGTCCCATTGGTTCATACACCACCGATGAGTTAAGACAACTCAACCCAGAGGAGGCGTAACATTGCTACTAACGTCTTGAAAATTATCAGATTTACTCAAAATAAATAGACTGCGATCGCCTCCTCGTCCAATTCTTAAAGTTTCATCTAAATAAGTAATATCAAGAGTGGGGATTCTACCTTGAGGATTATTAGCTGTAACTACCTTAAAGGGATTAAATTGGGGAGTATCAATCCCCATAATTTGCTCAATTGCCAGATAGCGTTTGTCAAAATTGACATTGAGGCGTTTGTTGGGAAGCGGCGATGAATTATCAATAGCTGGTGCAAAGCTAGCTGTCACTTTCACATATCCTGACAGTAGCCCAAAATAATGTTTAACAAAAGCTAAATTAAAAAATCCTTTATTAGCAACATCAATGACTTGATAGACTTGAGCCAACTGTAATCCCAATGGTAGGGAATCTAAAGACCGAATTTCTCTAGCTGTAGAGTATTGCAGTTGCCAAGCGCCATCTAACATCGAAGTAGCGTAGAGCAAAGGCTTAGGGTGAGGATTTAGTTCTTCGAGTTCCGTTGTCAATTGCTCAATTTCTGCTGCTACAGCTTTATCTAGTTGCAAATCAGTCACAGGAGAACCATCGGTTCGTATCTCCTTCACCTTTGCTAGTAATTTTTCCTTTAGTAAAAGTCGATTATTCAAGGGATAGCTTTATAAGTTTGTAGTAAGGACTTTAGTCCTCTCTTTACTTGTAACAAAAAACCTGAGCCAAAAATCAGCTCAAGTTTTTGATAAAATATTTACTTTAAGTTGTCTTACTTCCAGGGTTTTATTTCAAACAACCCAGTTTTTATCTTCGACGATTCCAAGGGCCCCAAATAGCCAGTGTAATACCTGGAGACTGAATATTGACAAACAGTGTTCTACCGTCAGCGGAGAAACAAGCACCAGCAAACTCACTATTGTTATAGTTGTTAAAGGCAAACTGATATACTTCACCCTTTTGGTTAACACCTACAATATATTGTACTCCACCACCATCTTCGCACAGGAAGAGGTCACCCCAAGGAGCAACAGTAATATTATCTGGATCATCCAAAAATTGCCCAGTTGGAGAAGCTTCAACGACAAGGGTTAACTCTTCGGTAGCAGGATTATAAGCCCAAACCTGACCATGACCTCTACCATTGGTTTTATTAATACCTGGAGGGCCTGCTTGAGTCGCAACAAAGTATACCAAATTGTTACCATACCATGCACCTTCACCTCGTAAGAAGGTTGCTGCACCTTTACTTTGGGCTTCATAGCGCACACCAACACCTTCGCTGGCATTTTCTGCTTCTGGATCTGGATTATCAATTTTCACCCACTCTACAGGTAAGGTTTGACCAACTTTAATTGATCCTTCCTGCCCACCAAAATTAGAGTTATTGGTGGTATTCAAAGCAAAATTGTTCATACCTCTAACTTTTAAGGCGTAGAGACTACCACCTTTAGCCAAGTCACCTACTTTAGTAGGTCTAACGTTAGGTACAAACTTGTAGAAACAGCTATCAATACGGTCTTCGGTTTCGTAAACATAACCAGTTTTGGGATCTACAGCTACAGCTTCATGGCTAAAGCGTCCCATCTCAATTAGGGGAACTGGAGTCACCAAACCGCTATTGGGATCAGCTACAACTTCAAAGTTATAACCATGCTTCTTGTCTTCAAGAATACCAGCACTAGTCAAGTTAGTAGTTATGGAGAAGGTTTCCTCACAGGTAATCCATGACCGCCAAGGTGTAGGCCCTCCTGCACAGTTACGAATAGTTCCAGCTATGGAGTTAAAGTGCTTGATGAGTCTGCGGTTATTTCCAACTACTAGTGTGCTGGTTCCACCTTGAGCGCCTGTGGAGTATCTGATGTCGCCACTAACTGGATTTGCGGAAGTAGCTCCATTTTCATGGTTGCGAACCAAGATTGATGTATTATTAGCACCTGGAAAACAAGCCATACCATCATGGAGAGATGGCACAGTAAAGCCGTCATCCATTGGGTCACCAGTAATTGAGAACGCGGTGTAGTTAAAAGCACGAGGCAGTTTCAAAATAAATTGCCCATTTCTGCCACTGATATTAGCTGGAAGTTCACCAGCGTTTAGAGGTAGCTTATCTTCTAGCGGGCCGTAACCAGTACTATTAGGCATTTCACCACGGGCAACCTTGGCATAAAAGGCCTCTAGGGGTGAAACCATAGTCACTGTAGCGGCACTTGTGCCAGCCAGGGTTAAAAATTTACGTCGTGAAAATTGCATAAAGTTGATCTCTCTCTTGCGTAAATATTCGGCATTACGCTGAGAACTTATTAGACCAACATTAACTGTAGATAATGATAAGTTTAATACCTGGTTAGAGAAATCCCACAACTCGCCTATATGACTAATATCCAGCTAATTTGCGAGCAACTCAAAAAAGATACATAACTTCATGTTCTGATTTTCCAGGTGATCAATAATTTATTGTTAATGGTATAAGCACTTAGGTTTATCTATGTAACAACTCAACTTGAGATCATAAAATAATTATCATCTAATCTTCATCTTTCTAAGTGTCTTGTCTTGCCAACTTTAGCCAGTTTTTTGGGAATTATAAATTTATATGAGGGTTTTTAGGAAAATTGTAGTTTTTTGGTAACTTTTCTATGATTCATTGGGAATATACTATCTAAATTTTGTAGCAGCAGTAATGACTACTGGTAAGAGAGGATAAGGCTGTGAAATTTTTCTGGAATACTACTTTTTACGCTATATTTTGGCTGTGGAATTTAACATTTTTAATACTTGTCTATTTTGGAATATTACCTTGGCTAACCGTACCGCTATTCCAAAGCACCTTACAAGGTGATATCCCAGTCGAATTTTCTCTCACTTTAGTTGCTTTAATTGCTATACCAACAGTCTCTACAATTATTGGGGGTAAATTTTTCAGCAAACAACCCCTACAACTCATTCGTTTATTTTATGGCGTAGAAGCCCCACTATTTTTGTTGTGTTTGTTGCGTTTATTTGTAATTCGGGAATTAACACCCGCCAGTACCCAAATTATTGCCACAATGGGTATATGTATTGCGGCATTTTGTGGAGAATTATTTTTTGGCTATGCCTCTAGACAAAAACAAGCTCTGCAATGGGTACAAATGGTATTACACAGTTTAATGCTATTGTTCGGTATCTATGCAAGTGCGGTTTTAGTATTTTATATCTTGCCTTTAGCAGTATTTTTAGTTCAAGAGTTTCTGAAATTTGAGTGGCTAAAAAGTTTATTGTATTTATTGACTGATATTTCTTTAATTAGTAGTTTATGGTTTTTCGTTCTTTCGCTATTTCTATTTGTTTTTAGTGCTACTTTATTTATTTTGATGCCATCGTTATTATCGGCGATGTATATGCATTCGGGCGCTATAATTTTACAAGCTTTTGCTAGAGATCACGGAAGAAAAAAAACTTTAGCTGGCGCTAGTACTGTGTTTATCGCCTTTGCGATTAGCTTTATATCCCTACAACAACAGCCGCAAGTTTTAGCTTTTTCGCTGTTAGCTGATACTCCCAAAACTGAGCAAACCCGCCAAACTCTGCTCAATAAATCAAATATAATTCGTGATGGTTTAGTCAACGCTTATTTATCTTCCTATCGTTACCTTAGTAGCAGAGAAGAAAATAATCATATTAGTGCCATGTATCAGCAAATACTAGGCTTAGATAAATCTGTAGCGAATAACATTCAAAATGGCTACAACTTCTTGATGTCACCATTTTTATATCAAGGTTCAGGAAAAGATGATGACAAAGCCGAAAAACTTTATGCTGAATTTTTTGATACCCCCTTACAAAAAGCTGAAAAAGCAGCAGTAACTCATGCTGTACAATCTACTTTTAACCAGCAAGAAGTAAAAGCTGGTTTATTAAATATCAACGAAAAAAAGGTTTGGTTGGCATCACAACAAGTTACCGTCAAAGAACATGGTGATTGGGCTGATGTGGAATTATACGAAGTTTACAAAAACCAAACTCTCGAAGTTCAAGAAGTTTTTTACTCATTTTCTTTACCTGAAAGCGCTGTAATTACAGGTTTATGGTTAGGAGATAATAACCAACTATCCCAACGCTTTCCCTTTGTGGTTTCCCCTCGCGGTGCTGCCCAGAAAGTTTATAATTCTCAGGTGAGAAGGGAACGTCCTGTAGATCCAGCTTTACTAGAACAAGTAGGGCCAAGACATTATCGCCTACGGGCTTTTCCCATTCCTCCCAATAATGTGCAACAAATCCCAGGAGAAGCACCACGCCCCACAGAAATGCATCTATGGCTAACTTACCAGGTGATGGGTCAAGATACAGGTTGGGCGATGCCCGATTTAGGGGAAAAACGCAATATTTTCTGGACTAATGATACTAAACGTACCCGCAACGGTAAAGTTATCAACTTTAAACCAGATGCTTGGTTAGAAACATTTATCCCCGCCAGTGGTAAGATACAATCTGCATTACATAAAGTGAATTTAGAAAATGACGAAAGCATCGTCATTAAGCCTTTATCCCCAAAAGATTACGCATTACCTAAAAATCAACGTATCGCCTTAGTTTTGGATACTTCTCGCAGTATGAGTAACCATATTAAGGAATTATCGCAAACTGGGAATTGGTTGCAACAGCACGGTTTTGCAGACAAAGATTTAACTAATAATGATGCCGATTTATACATCAGTGTTACTAAAGGTGCAGCACCTCAACGACTAGATGATATCCAACAATTCAAAGCCGAAAAAACTATTTTTTACGGGACAATTCAACCCCAAGAAATGTTGGAACAGTTTAATCAACTGCGTGGTGATACAGCCTATGATGCAGTGTTACTAGTAAGTGATGAGGGAAGTTATGAGTTGTCACGCCGGAATAAAAATGTTGTGGTTTCACCTGCACCTTTATGGATGGTGCATTTAGGTGGTTTACCCGCAGCCTACAACGATGGAATCATCAAATCTATCCAAGATAGTGGCGGTGGAGTTTCAGAAGATATCGCCGAGGTATTACGCAGAATTGCCACAAAAACAGCATTAGGTGACTCTGTAGTGAGTGTGGCAGATGATTATGCTTGGTATCGGCAAAAAACCGCAGAAGTCAATAATCTTCAACAAACAGCCGATTTACAACCAATAGCCGCCCGTCAATTAATTTTAGGCTTGAGTAAACAAATCAGCTTAGACAACCTTAATAGCTTAGATGCAATTCACGCGATCGCCAAAAAATATGAGATCATTAGCCCTTATTCTTCCATGTTGGTCTTAGTCAACGATGAACAAAGACGCTTACTCCAAGAAGCCGAAGTCGCAAGCGATCGCTTTGACCGCAAAATAGAAGATGGTAAAGAAACCCTCACCAAACCCAATAATCCCTTAAAAACCAGCATCCCTGAACCTACCGGCGGCTGGATTTTAGGTGTGAGTGCAGCAGCATTATTCATCCTGATAAAACGTCAACACAGAAGAAACTAGACAGCCGTTATTGATGTCGCTGGTATTCTAACCACTGTAACGTCCGATTCCAAGCCCACCAGATATCAGGATCTTGTGCTTGAAGTTGACCTTCTTTGCTACTTAAATAACCAACATGACCTCCATACTTGGTAAGTAATAAATCTAGTGCTGGATTACTGGCGCAAGCTGCTTGTAACTCCGGGATGATATCTGGGTGAAACAAGGGGTCATCGGCAGCATATAAAATTAAAGTCGGTTTTGATATCTGGGGCAAAATTTGTAAGGCGCTGCTGGCTTCATAATATGCTTCCACAGAGGGAAAACCCAATCTGCTAATTACAAGTTCGTGGTCAAAAGCCCAGATACTGTTGGCTCGTTTAATTGCTTCTGGGTCAATTGTGCCAGGATGAGCATCGTGGATTCGCCATGCTAGTTGTTTTAATTTACGGGCGATCGCCTTTTCTAAGTATCTTCCCACAGGTTGTCTAACTAAATAAGCAAGCGATCGCATGGAATCCAAGCTTGGGCAAATGACTACGCCACCACCAATGTCACTATCTTTTATTCCTAAATTTTCCTGGCTTTTGGGTAAATCCGTAGCAGCTTTCAATCCCCATAACGCTAATTGTCCTCCTAAGGAAAACCCAGTAAACCAAAACTTACTTGGGCATCCCATAGCCGCCGCAGCCGCCGCAATCCGCACAAAATCTTCTCCTTCATACAAGCCATCGGAGGTCAAAGTAGGAGATAATTCAGCTGTTTTACCGTGGGCGCGCCAATCAAATAACACCACAGCGTATCCTTGGGCATAGGCTTTACGCCCTAAGAGTCGCAAAAACCATTCTTCTTCCAGATCACCTGTAATGCCATAAGTCCCGATAATTGTACTATGGGCATTTTCGGGGATGGCGACCCAGCTAAAAAGTGGCACACTCTGAGCGCCCATAAAAACTGTTTTATGGTATTGCGGTTCTGGATGTGGAGTTGTTGTTTGCCAATAACGACTTCCCCATAAAGAGGTGTAGACAGTCATTGCTATGCCATTTTTAAGAAAGCGAGCCGGATTGTAGGCGGAGTCACACAACATTTCTCGAATTTCGGGTAATTTAGTTCTGATTACACCATCCTTCAGTTTTAATGTTTATGTCAGGTTTCAAATCTTTTTTATAATCAAGACAGAAATCTTTGTATCTACCAAAGGTTCTTATTTATCCTTAATCAGTAGTAATATTTTTTTTAAGAATGCCAAGGATTCTTGTCATAGACGATGACCCAGCCATTTCAGAACTTGTTGCCGTCAACTTGGAAATGGCTGGCTACGATGTCAGCCAAGCGGAAGACGGTATCAAAGGTCAAGCGCTAGCTCTCCAGCTACAACCTGACTTGATCATGCTTGATCTGATGTTGCCCAGAGTAGACGGATTTACAGTTTGCCAACGCCTGCGCCGAGATGACCGCACAGCCGAGATTCCCGTGCTGATGCTGACTGCTCTTAGCCAAACACAGGATAAAGTAGAAGGCTTCAACGCTGGAGCCGATGACTATCTCACCAAGCCGTTTGAAGTAGAAGAGTTGCTGGCGCGGGTACGGGCATTATTACGGCGGACTGACCGTATTCCCCAAGCAGCAAAACATAGCGAAATTCTCAACTATGGGTCTTTAACTCTTGTCCCCGAAAGATTTGAGGCTATATGGTTCAATGAAACTGTGAAATTAACTCACTTAGAATTTGAGTTACTCCACTGTTTGCTGCAACGTCATGGTCAGACAGTTTCCCCCAGCGAAATTCTGCGAGAAGTATGGGGATATGATCCAGATGATGACATTGAAACCATTCGCGTGCATATCCGCCACTTAAGAACCAAACTAGAACCAGACCCTCGTCACCCGCGCTATATCAAAACAGTGTATGGTGCTGGATACTGTCTAGAATTGCCTAGCTTACCTCCATCAAATGAGGGGGCCTCAGCATCAGTGGTTGAGTGAAGTCTTAACTATACTGAACGTGAACGGAAATTGTGTAGCAAATCTATCAAATTACACTTTAACCCCACTGACTCTACTCCACGAAAAGCCACCATCAGCTCATCTACGCATCTGTACTTTGTTTCGCTACGTACCCTATGAGAAGGCCCCTACTCTACGAGAAGCCGCCCTCCAGAGGACACTGCGTTAAGAGCTACTGCGTTGCTAAGAGAAGTCGCAAGGAGGAATGAGCCAGCGCTGCTGTCAGACAGTCTTGTCTCCAGATTTGAGATTTGTTTTGTGAACATTCCAAACCCCAAATTGAATGGCCGGCGCTGGTTCGCCTCTAGGCGAACTTCTACAAAATCTACTGTCTCATCTGTGACTGATAAAGGGGTGTTGACACCCACTACTTAAATATGTATCTTCAAAATATAACCCTCTTCTGTCACTTCCCGAGTATTCTGAATAAAAGGATTAAAGGAAAAAACTCTGGAAGGTAAGCAGGACAATGGATGTAGAATTACAAATCCTAAAACATTTGGCAAGAGATGCCCAGCCAACAGTTGCGCTCGTAGATGAATATTGTGCAGAGTATAAAGACTTGTTCAAAGAAGTAAGAAATTATGAATGCTTCAAATATTTACATTTAGGGATAATTTCACCAATAAAAAGAAAATCATTACCAGAAATAGCCAAAGTAGTAAGTATAAACTCGGCACAGTCATTACATCATTTCATGGCCTATTCAGATTGGTCAGCGAATAAATTAAAGAGCCGAAGATTAAATAAATTGAAGAAAGCATTAAATGGTCAGGCGATAACCGTAGTAATAGATGAAACTGGAGATAGGAAAAAAGGTAAAAAGACAGATTATGTTGCCAGACAATATCTAGGGAGCGTAGGAAAAATAGATAATGGAATAGTGTCAGTCAATGCTTATGGAGTTTATGAAAATATAACATTTCCATTAAGTTTCAAAGTGTTTAAACCGAAGGGGAGGCTCAAATCAGGAGATAAATATAAAACGAAAATAGAGTTAGCATCAGAAATTATTACAGAATTAATAAATGAGGGGATTAATATTGAATTAATATTAGCAGATAGTTTATATGGTGAAAGTAGCGAATTTATTAAAAAACTGAATGAATATGAATTAGCTTTGGTTGAACATGGCTGAAATTGAGTTGAGTGTTTTAAACCGACAATGCCTTGACCGACGCATGGCTGAAAAAGAGGTTTTGAAACAGGAAATTGCTGCCTGGGAAAAACGCAGAAATGAACTCTCCTCTACCGTAGATTGGCAATTTACTACCGACGATGCCCGGATTAAACTGAAGCGCCTTTATCCGTCAATCAATTTTTGACAGACTACTAGAACCCATAGCAACTTGCTTGTTAATGTAATTACTGTTGAATCAATTGGACAAATTGCATATTTGTCATGTAATTTTTTCTGGACTTTTTTCTGGATTAATTGATTCAATTGATGATAAATATTTTGGAATATTTCTTGGTTTCTATGTGTGTTAGCCTTGGAAAATGTTGAAATACTTACATCAATTCCCGTATTGTTTAATCTTTTAAATAAGTCCCGCATACTTGTTAAGCTATTATCCAAGGCATATGCCAACCAACACTCAACATAAAGACGGCTGTTCAAAACTGGATAATCATTTTTTGGCAACGGTCTGAGGATGTCTTTGACAATATTGGGAAATGAATTTATAATCATTATCAATCAATTTATTTTAATCCTTCGCCCAGAACTTACCATATTTTGGGCTATTTTTATCACAGATTTCTTAACATTCAACACTTCTGATACAAAATATACAAAAATATTATATTTATTGCAGCAATATTCATTATTCATCAGAACAACAGTTAATCATTTCTATCAAATTATTCTTAATGCTATTAAAAGCATAATTAGAAACTACATACTTTCTGGCTGCATCTCCCATCGCTGTCATTTTATGATGATCTGTCATCATTTCTTGTATTGCTGTAGAGAATTCATCATAGTTATGATAAATCTTGCCCCCACTACTACGCTCTACATGTTCAACCAAAACTTGACAAAAACCATTAACTAATACTGGCGTGCATTGAGCCATAGCTTCCAAAGTTACTATACTGAAACTTTCATATGGTGATGGCATAACAAAAATAGATGCTCCTGCCATAAGTTGAAATTTTTCTTCTAATGAAACAAAACCTTTAAAATCAATATCTGGATGCTTTGGTATTTCTATTTCATTTTTTCCAGTTAAAATTAATTTTAAATTAGAAGACACATTTTTTTTAAACTCAATAAAGAAATCGATTAATTCATTACACCCCTTACTTGAATCAATACGACCACAGTAGAGAATATATAAATAATTAGCTTTAAAAGCACTATAAGGAGTTGTCTCTACACCCATAGATACAACTTTATTAGGCATTTCTCCCCATAATTTTTCTCCCAAAATTTTTTCTGCATTAGTCAACCAGACTAAAAAGCGTGCTTTGCGAGCCATATACTTGTACGCACTTAAATATGCAGTCGGTTCATCATGGAGAGTTGGTACTAGCAAAACTTTAGAAGCAGGAACTTGCAGCATTCCAAAGTAAGTAGTTGGATATAAGTAAGTAGCAAAAATAATACAGCAATAGTCACTCCATCGCTGCTTTAGAAAAGATAGTAAAGGTTGTGAGTAAGGGCCTTGACGGCGGATAAATTCTTCCTGAAGTGCGATACTCCAAGGAATAATTTGACTATTTGCTGTTTGTCTATATTGGGATTTTTGGAACTGTTTTACAAGTCTTTCATGAAGTTTATGCCAGTAGTCACTTCGACCTATAGTAACTGGAAAACGATGAATATTTATACTTTGCTTGGTTTCACAACCAGGAGGTAATTCGTTAGCCCATTTAGTATAATTTAATGCAGTTGTAGTAATTATATCGACCTTAAATTCATCACTGAGCAAGTTAGCATACTGCCATGCTAAAGCTTCTGAGCCTCCTACTATACTTTTATGACTTCTTTGAACAACGATCGCAACCTTTTTCATTCTATGTTCTCAATCGCTTTAATAAATTTAGCTTCAATTTGCTCATTGGTAAAAATTTCTTGATAGCGGCGCCATCCCATTTCACCGAGAGAGGCACTAATGGATTCGTCACTAGCTATACAGTTTATTGATCCAGCCAGTAAATTCGGATCTGGCTGTTCCCAAACCAAACCTGCTTTTCCGACGGTATAAGGAATAGCAGTTGAACCATAGGCGACAATTGGTATTTTCATAGCCATTGATTCAACTA
Organism: Nostoc sp. CCY0012; assembly: GCF_963920855.1. Lineage (NCBI taxonomy): Bacteria > Bacillati > Cyanobacteriota > Cyanophyceae > Nostocales > Nostocaceae > Nostoc > Nostoc sp. CCY0012. The sequence goes on from NZ_CAWUDM010000026.1 coordinate 25,738, forward strand.
ATGGCACACAAAATCCTTCATGCTCACTGGTAATCATAAAAACATTAGCAGTAAGGTAGTAAGCTTTTAGAGTAGCAGCAGAAACTCCTCCTGTAAATAATACGGATTCTTGTAAACCTAAATATTTGACTTTTTCGTAAAGTCTTGTTGTGTAAATATTGAGGCGTTCATCTTGTTTACCAACAATGATAAGACGACTGTTTTTATTGTAATTTTTGTGGTAGACATCAAAAGCATCAATTAGAGCAGAGTGGCCCTTATTAGGAGCAACACGACCAACCATTAAAATATTTACTTTTGTATCTATATATTTATCTAAAATATTGGTGTCAGCATCAACATATTGCAGTTCATCAATATGGTGAAATGGCGGAATCACCAAACTATTTTCTGGAGAAACTCCCATAAAATGCAATTCATTAGCATTATATTGAGAATCAGATAAATAAAAAGTACCATGCAGATCAGCAATTGATTGTAGTTGTTTTCTTCCTGCTCGACACACGCTTGTATAATCGGCGTTAATACCATCGAAAAACTCAGGCGGCGTTACATTATGATATTTTACAATCTTAATGCAATTAATATCATTAATAATCTCAAGAGCCACATCCCAACCAACTGAGTAATGATAAATTAATATATCTTTTTTTTTTCTAATAAAAGATTTAATTTGATTTACATGCTTAATATTATTCTTATTTGAAGCGTGTATATTGTCTGTAAATATCTGTGCAGTATATCCATTTTTTTTCAAACAATTATACATTCCCATAACATCATTGCTGACTGCATCACCCTCGGCAAGACAAGGAGTTAAAATAGCAACATTTAACATTTATTATCTCCTAGTTAAAAACTCCTGTTTTAACAAAAACTAATTATAAAAACTGAAATTCAAAATTTGTCCTTATTCAAGGTTTATATCCTATAATTGCATAATCTTGATAATTCATTCTTTGGTCTTTAAAGATTCTTACTTGCTCTGGCAAAAGTGAAGAATAAACAACTTTAATTTTTTTGAATCCATGCCACTCCAGTAAAAATACTAACATTTCTGGGGGAATTGGTTTTATATGAGTCGGGTCTTGATAAAAATTCGATAAAGCATATAAACTGTGAGGATTTATTGTTTCTAACAAAATAACTCCGTTAGATACTAGTTTCTGAAATACAGCCGATAAAAATTCATTTAGATAATTAAAGTCTAAATGTTCAATAACTTGAAAACTAGAGACACCTGAATACTGTTGTTCATGACTATTTAAATACTGTAATATATCTGAACAAAAAACTGAAAAGTTTTTTTTTGCTAGTAAAGAAATTTCTAAATTATTAATGTCAACTCCAATAGAGTTAATATTGCTTTCTCTTAAGTTTTGCAGAAACTCTCCTCTACCACATCCAGCATCTAAAAAAGAATAAACTTCATTCAGAGTTTTATCTATGTATTGCAGGTAAATTTTTTGTTTTTCTTTTACTATTTCTGCATTATAGAAAACATTTTCAAATAAATAGTAAAATAGAGAATCTATATTATGTTTGTATCCGTCCTTGACAGGGATATTTGACTTTGATATTGCTTCAGAAATATAGCCAATTTGATTCATTTCAAGGCAGCTAGGCAATATTTTATTATTTTGGATATGATCCATAGCATCTAAACGCTGATTGATTTCTAAAATCAGACTATCTACATTACTTAAATGTTCATTGAGTTTCTGTATGCTAGTATCTGCAACACCCAGACGCTCATCCATCCTCAGAAAATTAATGTTGGCAGCATCTAAACTTTCATCCAATCCTTGACAGCGAGTATCTACAGCATTTAATCGTACATCCATTTCTAGAAAATGAATATCAACAGTACTTAAACGATTACTCAATCCTTGAGTATTATTATTGATATCAATTAACCAATTATTTAATTCTTGTTTTTGTTGCTCTAAATTACTTAATCGCTTATTTATATGATTTTCCAAATTGTCATTAATAACTTTTAATTCAGTTTCTAAGTTTTGGAAGCGATTATTTAAAGCATTAACTTGTACACTTACCTGCGTGTGTAAAATTTGATTATGCTGGATTAAAGAACGATTTAGATTAACAGACTCTTTGAGAGCAAGGATTATATTCAAGTTAACTTCCCTTTGATCTTTAAAAAAGAAGTTAATTATTTTTAAAATAAATTTCTGTAATTTTGAATTAATATTAAACGGAAATCGATTTAATTTATCAGGCCACTTTGTCCGGACATTTGCTCTAGATTCTGCATTAAATAGCAAAGACTCTATATAATTAAAATTATTGACCCAATTATTCTGGCTCACATTTTCAGTATTTACTGTGACTATCTGATTTTTTTCTAAACGATTCGCCACATCTTGACAAATCTTTTGCATTAATTCATCTACATCAATTTCTGGGTTATTGAATTCAATCATAATTTAATTAGTATCAATTTTTGAAGAAAAAAATTTATTTATTCAACTTAGAGGGTGTAACTGTTTGTTGTGTCAGATTAAATTTTATCTGAGATTTTAGATCTATCAAACCATCACATAAAATAGTGTTATTAACTTCAAAGACTACTAATTCATCTACCCAATCATAACTTAATCCTTCTTCAGAATGTATGCCTACAGTAATTGTGTAAACTCCCCTATTCATCAAACAAGGCATTTGAAATATAACTTGTAAGTCTTGATTTTTTTCCATTTCTAGTAATTTAACTTTTTGTAGGTGAGTATTAGTTCCGTAAATGACTAATCCCATTAAATTTCTTAAAGATATACCTACTACTAAATCTGAAATTTTTGCTTGCGCTTCTATTAATATAGAAATTTGAAATGCATTTCCTGTTTCTATTTTTGTTGTTTCTTTGCTTTGATGGTCATAAATATTGACTTTTTTAATAATCGCTAGCTTGTTACCATGTCTATGTAAAGATTCGTCATGATTATCTTGAACAAAATCATCTAATTCCTCAATTGACAATACTTTCGGTGAGTTTCTTTCTTCTATTTCGGCTTCATTATTATTATCTGAACTTAACAAAGCAATATAATGGTTTACTACATCTTTAGGATCGCCTATTTCTAACATTCTTCCATAATTCATCAATGCAGCGCTATTACATAACATTTTCACGCTACCAGAATCATGAGAAACAAATAATATAGTTACACCTTGCTCTTTAAGTTGACGAATTCGCTTCATACAGCGAGCTTGAAACTTGGCATCTCCTACAGCCAAGGCTTCATCTACTATTAAAATACTCGGTTCTGTATTAGCAACTACGGCAAAAGCCAGTCTGACTACCATCCCACTAGAATAAGTTTTTACGGGATGATCCATAAAATCCCCGATTTCGGCGAAACCAGCAATTTCATCAAATTTGGCTTCTATCTCTTCTCTGCTTAAGCCTAAAATTTGTCCATTAAAAAATACATTTTGTCGCCCGGTAAATTCAGGGTTAAACCCGCTACCTAGTTCTAATAAAGCTGAAACCCGCCCATTTACAAACACTTCACCTGTTGTTGGGGTCAAAGTTCCAGCAATAATTTGTAGTAGGGTACTTTTACCAGAGCCGTTTTGACCAATAATTCCTAAAGTTTCCCCCTTGGGAACGTCTAGACTAATATCTCTTAATGCCCAAAACTCTTGTGCGTAGTTTTTACCGGGTAGCAAAATTTCCTTGAGACGATCTACCGGACGAGCATAACGCTTGTAGCATTTCGAGATATTTTTCAGCGAAATTGCAATTTCTTCACCCATACCACCGTACACTCACAAACAGCACATTATGATACAGCGAGTATTTCACATTAGCATTGGACTGACTACAGAACCATTGCTCTGTGAAACCTGGCTACAATACATCAGCGAAAGCCGGACGCAAACGTTTATAAACCGTAAATCCAAAACAAAACATAGTTATTGAGATCGCACTAGCTACACCCCATTCACCCCAATGCGTTACCTCTCCCACTAAAATTAAATCACGATATACTTCTGCGATCGCAGTCATCGGATTTAACCAAAATACCCAACCCCGCCATTGTTCAGGAATTGCTGTGGCCGGATAAACAATTGGTGTCAAATATAACCACAGGTTTAAAATTACCACCAATGACTGCGGAATATCGCGCAAAAAAACAGTTAATCCCGCCGCAAGGTAACCCAAACCTGCCGTTAACAGTAATTGTGTTAGCCAGATTAAGGGTAACAGCGCCATCGTGCTATGTAAAGTATGGGTAGTGAGCGCCACAAAAAAAATCAACGCCATTAAGCCAAAAGAACTTTCAATAAACGTTGATAAAATTGGCACTAAGGGTAATAAAGCTAAAGGAAATACCACCTTCTTCACTAAATTTGGCTGTCCTACCACCGAACCAGCAGACTGCATTAGTCCACCTGAAAAAGCAATCCAGGGAAGCAACCCTGCAAATAGCCATAAACCAAAGGTGAAATTATTTTCTGGCAAACCTGTAAGAGTTAGCTTCACTCTTAACACAATGGAAAAGACATAAGTGTAAATCAGTAATTGGGATAGCTGATTAAGCAAAGGCCACAAATTGCCCAAAATAGAACCCTTATACCGCGCCTCTAAATCTCGACGCACTAGAGTTCTCAATAAATCCAATTTAGCCCATAACTGCTCATTTATTGGCAGTATACGCCTCAGTTTTCCCGCCCTACGTACAGCGCGTCTCATTATTCGCACCAATTCTTACTTCCTCACGTCACTACCCACACACTCAATTGCCATCAATGAATTTGACTATTTGATGAAAGTTCCCCGATGCTATTTTTGATATAAATTCTAATTATTTGCGTGATTATACAATGAATCAACAATACCTAAATATATTTTTACTATAAAACTAACTTGAAAGATTAAAAACGAGTTTTTGCTTAACTCACACTATCAGGATCTATTCCTTGCGATCGCAAATACTCAGCTAGTCGTTCAGCGCGTTGGTGTTCTTGTTCAGCTCGTTGGCGTTCCTGTTCAGCTCGTTGGCGTTCCTGTTCAACCCGTTGGCGTTCCTGTTCTAATTGTGCTGCTAACTCCGTAGGTATGAGTAATTTTTCACCAGTATCTAAGCGATAAAAACCTAATAACTCTCCCTCCACTGACACCCTTAATGCCAAAGGTTGACAAATTCCATCTTCAATTAATTGATAAGTTTCCCCATTTAATCTATATCCCCGCAAGTTTTCAGTAATCCATTCTCCTTTGGGGTCAAATAACCAATATTCTAAAATTCCTAATTGTTCATATAATAATTTCTTTTGTTCTTGATCCTGCTTTTGAGTGCCTTGACTGGTCATCTCAAATACAACCTGTGGTACTTGACCTTCTTCCCAGACTTTATAGTTATCCCTACCTCCAGGCGGCACATCAAAAATTACCATGACATCTGGAGCGACTCTCAATCTGGGAAACCCTTGAGCATAGTAGAGAAATTGATTAGCTAATACTGTTGCTTGCCTCCCTGCTAAATATTGTTTTATTACCTCCAGGGTAGTTAACATTGCGTAGAGATGGGTGTAGGTTTCTGCCAAAGGTTCACCGTCTGCACTAGGATATTCAATATGTGGATTGACTAATTTTATGGTGGTAGTCATAGCTACTTTATACTATGGTAAATTGTCTGGATCTATTCCTTGCGATCAGGTTGATACATGATTGCTACCTCAATTAATTAAAAAGAGAGTTTTTCCCTAACTTAAACTGTCTGGGTCAACACCTAATGAACGCAGATGTTTTGCCAATTTATCTGCCCGTTGTCGCTCTTGTTGAGCCAATTCAGCCAATTCTGTGGGTATGAGTAATTTAGCGCCTGTATCTACCCGATAAAATCGCAAAAGTTCTCCTTCGACTGCTACGCGCAACCCCAGAGGTTGACATAAACCATCAGTAATCGGTTGATAAATCTCATCTTGTAACCGATACCCCTCTAATTTTCCGTTAACCCATTCTCCTTTGGGGTCAAATAACCAATATTCTAAAATTCCTAATTGTTCATATAATAATTTCTTTTGTTCTTGATCCTGCTTTTGAGTGCCTTGACTGGTCATCTCAAATACAACCTGTGGTACTTGACCTTCTTCCCAGACTTTATAGTTATCCCTACCTCCAGGCGGCACATCAAAAATTACCATCACATCTGGAGCAACTCTTAATTTGGGAAACCCTTGAGCATAATAGAGAAATTGATTTGCCAATACCGTTGCTTGTTGTCCTGCTAGGTACTGCTTCAGAACTTCCAATGTTGTTAAAATGGCATACAGATGTAAATAAGTTTCTGCCACAGGCTCTCCATCAGAACTCGGATATTCAATGTTTGGATTTGCTAAATTGATGGCTGTAGTCATAGCTTTTCCCTATTCAAGCCAAGTATTGGGGATAACTTTTTAGAGATCGCATCATTTCCCAATCTCCCCCATCTCTTTTATTTTCCCCCAAATCCATGACCGATGCGGCCCCGATTCGGCTAAACTGAGACTTGGTTTATTGCATTGTGACTAGGCATGGAAATCGGACAAAAGGTTAAGGTTTATCGTTTGCGCGATCGCGTATCTGCTTCTATTGTGAAAAAACTCGGACAAGTAGGCATTATCCAAGGCTACAAAGTTACCGATGGTGCTGGAATTGGTGTGGTAGTACTGTTTGACGACAATTCTTCGACTTGGTTTTTTGAAGATGAAATCAAACTTGTGCAATAGAAACCACTTAAGGCGGAAGCTAAGAGTATTTGCCTAGTGCTAAGTTGGAGTTGAACAGAACAGCGGGAAAAAGAGAATCAAGTAATGTCCCTGATATTGACATTTTTGGGCCAAGGCGGTGTAGCTCGTACTAAAATTGCGATCGCCGCCGCCAAGTTATTGGCAAGCCAAGGTAAGCGTGTGCTTCTAGCAGGGTTGGCAGAACCAGTATTACCTATCCTACTGGATCACCCCCTGACTCCCGACCCCCAAGAAATTGCTCCTAATTTACAAGTCGTGCAGTTTCAATCATCTGTACTGCTAGAACGTAACTGGGAAGAAGTGAAAAAACTGGAGGCGCAATACCTCCGCACGCCCATCTTCAAAGATGTTTATGGTCAAGAACTGGTAGTATTACCGGGGATGGACAGCGCCCTGGCCTTAAATGCTATCCGCGAATATGATGCCAGCGGCAAATACGATGCGATTATCTATGATGGCACAGGTGATTCCTTGACTCTGCGGATGTTGGGAATGCCAGAATCTCTCAGTTGGTATGTACGGCGATTTCGGCAATTGTTTGTCAACTCTGATTTAGGGAAGACTATTGCGGAATCGCCCTTGATTCAGCCGCTAATTAGCAGCTTTTTTAATGTCAACTGGACGGCAGATAACTTTGCAGGGCCCACCAATCAAGTCAATAATTTTTTAGAACAAGGGAAAGCTGCCCTTGCAGATCCTAATCGCATTGCTGCTTTCTTGGTTAGTACGGCAGATCCCCTAGAAGTAGCAAGTTCCCGTTATTTGTGGGGAAGCGCCCAGCAAATCGGGTTAACTATTGGTGGTGTGATTTTGGTATCGCCTGAGCCAAACGTCAACCTTGTGGAAGAATTTACACCTCTTCCTGTAAGTGTTGTTCCCGATGCTCCCACAGGCCAATGGCAACCTTTGATAGATGCTTTACCCAATTTCGCAGAACAAGCACTACAAGCCCCTAAACCAATTGAAATCGATATCCACAACCGACAAGTACGCTTATTCTTGCCAGGATTTGATAAAAAACAAGTCAAACTGACCCAGTATGGCCCAGAAGTCACAGTAGAAGCGGGAGATCAACGGCGTAATCTCTTCCTACCCCCGGCACTAACTGGGAGACAGGTCACTGGAGCGAAGTTTCAGAATAATTATTTGATCATTTCTTTTTAAGTATTGAGGTTTGGAGAAGCAGGAGTGCAGGAGAGAAAGACTGTTGGCTAGTCAGAAAATCTGTCTTCCTCATCCTCCCCTACTCCCGACTCCCTATTCCCTACTCCCCACTTATAGTCTTATGCCAGAATCGACTCCTATTAACCCCAATTCCCAGCCTGCGGAGGCTATAGATTCAGTTAAACCCGATGAGGAAATTATTGCAGTTGCCGATCGCAGTGCGAAAACTCGGCAGTTATTAGGCATGAAAGGTGCTGCACCAGGGGAAAAATCCATCTGGAAAATCCGCTTGCAGCTGATGAAGCCTATCACCTGGATTCCTTTAATTTGGGGCGTAGTCTGTGGTGCTGCTTCTTCGGGTAACTATACCTGGACACTGGAAAATGTGTTGATGTCAGCAGCTTGTATGTTACTTTCAGGGCCGCTGCTTGCAGGTTATACCCAAACCCTCAATGAATACTATGACCGGGAAATCGATGCGGTAAATGAACCCTACCGTCCCATTCCCTCAGGAGCAATTCCTTTACCCCAGGTAATTACGCAGATTTGGGTATTATTAATTGCTGGCAATGTCTTAGCTGTCTTATTAGATGTCTGGGCAGGTAATCAATATCCCACAATTACCACCATAGCTATACTAGGTTCTTTTATTGCCTACATTTATTCTGCACCACCATTAAAGCTCAAACAAAACGGTTGGTTAGGCGGTTATGCCCTTGGTGCTAGTTATATGGCTTTTCCTTGGTGTACAGGTCATGCGTTGTTTGGCGAACTCAATTGGAAAATTGTCGTCATCACGGTGGTTTACAGCTTGGCTGGTTTGGGTATTGCCATTGTCAATGATTTTAAGAGTGTCGAAGGCGATCGCCAATTCGGATTAAAATCATTACCCGTGATGTTTGGCGTTAATAGAGCCGCTTGGATTTGTGCAGTGATGATTGATTTATTTCAAGCTGTGATTGCAGTTTATCTCATCACCATTCACGAAAACTTGTATGCAGCCATTTTGCTACTGTTAATCATTCCGCAAATTACCTTCCAGGATATGTATTTCCTCCGTGACCCTCTCAAGAACGATGTGAAATACCAAGCCAGCGCTCAACCATTCTTGGTTATAGGAATGCTCGTGGCTGGTATAGCTCTGGGTCATGCTGGGATTTAAATAGGGACAAGGAAGGGGACAAGGGGACAAGGAGACAAGGGGACAAGAACAAAAATACTTCCTCATATCCCCGATTCTTCATATCCCCGATTCCTCATATCTCCCCACTTCTCCATCTCCCCAAATTTATACTTCTGTAGTCAGAAGTTAGGAATGAGGAGTTAGGAGTTAATATACTTCTAACTGTTAGTTTTTATCAGGACTTACCGTGTTAAAGTTAGCGTCTTTTCTCATTCACGGGATTCAACCTTTATTAGTCCCTATCTGCTTTGTAGCGGCTTGGAGTGTACTGATTCTCTTTGCGTTGAGTCTTTGGTCAGCTGTACGCGACGGTATTACCACAGCCAAACAAATGCATCAAATACCTTGTGCTAACTGTCAATTTTTTACCGACAATTACCGCCTCAAATGTACTGTACACCCATCTACTGCTAATACCGAAGAGGCCATTAATTGCTTAGACTATCAACCAAAGACAAATCCCATGCTTTACTAGAGATGGTAATTTACAATCTCAAATACCAAATTGATTGATGCTAGTTCAAAAACTTAAAGACTGTCAAGAATTTATTGCTGGAGATAACACCATTCTCCGGGAACTGCTACATCCTGATAAGCAACCAATAGCATTACGCTATAGTTTAGCTCACGCAAGTTTACCAGTAGGAAAAACCTCTCAGCCCCACTCTCTTTCTACCTCAGAAGTTTATTATATTCTCAATGGTAAGGGAGAAATGCATATTAATGATGAAACTCAGATGGTTGAACCAGGAGACGCGGTGTATATTCCTCCCAATACAAAGCAATTTATTCGCAACTCTGGTACAGAGCCACTGATATTTATTTGTATTGTTGATCCAGCCTGGCGTCAAGAAGATGAAACAGTCTATTAAATTAGGAAACAGTTATCAAGCATATGCTAAGAGATTTAGCCTAAATATTATTGATAACTGAATACAGCAAAATAAAAAAATTCATAATTCGCTTACTTTGAATCTTCAATTTTATTGAGCCAAATTACCAAATCATCCGAATGAATTGCGATTTCACTACCCAAAGTTTTAATATACAAAAGTCCATCGCTAATAGTTAAATCTCTCACAGGATACCAAGAATCTCGTTTCTGGATTAAAAGGTCTAGGGGAATACCTGGCCTTAAAGCATTTTTGCGGTATTTCCACCAAGCTCTCCAGAGCATGACAGATTTGGTACATTGCACCTTATAACCTTTGGGAACTTGACAATATTGATACTGATAAAAACCACGATTATCTATTTCTCCTTTGAGAAGATAACTGTGGGTTGCCAATACCTCATTTATCAGTTCCCAATGAGAGGAATTTGCATGAACCCAGAATTCAGATCCTTTGTTATTTAGTTTGGATGTAGCAATTACGCCTTCGGTTTTCGCTGTTAATTGATTGCTGCCATACACTGTTTGTGCTGTCAAAGAGGGATTTGACAATAAAACATCTTTTTTTTGGATGGAGCTTTGAACAAATTCTTGAATTAAATCTAGGCTAGACAACATAAAGTTGCTTTATACTCAGTGTCCTAGTTTAAGGGAAGCTTGCAGACACTGCAAATAAGTAACAATACGGTGCTTGACTTTTAAAGTTTTAAATTTTTGAGAAATGGCGTAAATACGCTCACCAAATCTGGACGACTCACAACAAGGGTGGGAAAAGAGCGATCGCTATAATCTTCCCCTGATAATAAAGGAAATGGTTCTGACTTGAGGGATGTCCAAGTGCCACCAGCTGCTTGAACAATCACCCAAGCCCCGGCTATGTCCCAAACTTTTGGTGTGGCCTCAAGACCACCTAGTGTGGCTCCAGTAGCCACTGTCAGGAAATTATAGCTAGCTACACCCAACATCCGAATTTTACAGGGAAAATCTGTCTGGAAAACTGCGGTGCTACGAGAACAAAGGTTAAAAAAGTGACTTTTGCTAGGAGCATCACTACTACTATGGATGGGGTGATGATTGAGGAATGCCCCCGTTGGTGTAGCTAAACCAGAGGAACCTGCCCAGAAACCATGAAAAGCTTGCCCTAGTGTTGGTACGTAAACATAACCAAAAATTGGCGTGCCTTTATACAACAAACCCAGTGAAATCGACCAAATGGGAATGCCCCTAGTAAAGTTAGTGGTGCCATCTAGAGGGTCAATGACCCAGCACCAATCTGTACCCGGAAACACTTGGTCACTTTCTTCGCTCAAAATGCCATAACCAGCAAAATTAGCAGCGATCGCATCCCGAATTTCTTGATCTGCCCATTTATCTGCTTGGGTTACCAAACTACCATCAGCTTTTTGTGAAGCCTGCACCCGCCCAAAATCTTGCATTAGTTGCTTTCCCACCCTGGTGGTGGTGGTTTGGGCAAAATCGAGAATTGTCGTCCAAAAATCATTCATGGATCAATTTTTGCGTAAATGCGTCCCTGAGCCAAGGGATATGGGAGGGATAAAGGAGATGGGGGGATGGGGAGCAGGGGAGCAGGGGAGAATTTTTCTTGCTTGTCACCTTGTCACCTTGTCACCTTGTCACCTTGTCATCTTGTCATCTTGTCACCTTGTCACCTTGTCACCTTGTCACCTTGTCCCCAGTCCCTAGCCCCTAATCTAAATCACTTTCAAGAACAGAAGCGATCGCTTGTTTGGCACTCGTTTGAAATTCTTTGACGTTGACTCGGTTAAGGAACCAAATTGACACTACCATACCCACAGCTTCTAGAAAGAAGACCATGCCGTAAGCTAGCTCCAAATTCGGTAGCACTCGGCGACCAATATCTAACACGCTACCACCTATGACCACAGCCACTCCTCTAGAGACAGACTGAGCTAATCCCCAAGCCCCAATAAAAGTACCTGCGGCTTCAGCTGCTGTGAGATCCAACATTAAACTAATTGCTGCGGTAGTTAAGAAACCAGTAGCTAAACCAAATAAAAACAAACTTGATTTCAAAAAAGCTACATTCGCCGTAAATCCTGAGATACCCAGCAATACTGCACAGATTGCCACTAATACACAACCCAGGCGTGCAGTTCTGCGTTTACCCAAACGTGGCACAATGAAAAAACCGGTGACACCGTAGGCTATCAAGATACCCATACCGTAAAACACGTTTAATCTGGTGCTTTCTGCTAGAGGCATACCAAACACCTGACCTGCATAGGGTTCCAAAATAGGGTCTTGCATAAATAAGCTGATGGTCATTACCAGCAAAAATGTGAAAAACAACCCTGTTTGCCGACTAGCTGTCAAAATTTTCCAAGCCCTACCCAGTCCCACGCTATCGTCTCGACTCTCGGTTGTGGAACGGTTGGTATATTGGGAATATTTTTTTTCTACACCTAATGTGGCGATAATGGACAGCCCAAAAACAATAGCCGGCACAATGAAAAACAATCTGTTGACAGCTGACTGTAAAGTTTCTATGGGTGCTTCTGGTGTTAATTGTCTGAGCAAGCTAGAACTAATTATTGCTCCCACAACAATCCCCACCATCAGCATTGACCAGACAATACCAACGACTTTAGAACGGTTATCTTCTTGGGATATATCTACTAATAAAGCGGCAAAGGTAGTGCCACTAGCACAAATTGCCAAACCATATACGGCAAAAACTAAAGAGAGTAATGCTGTCCAGCCAATGGTTTGAGTTGTCCATACCCAGCCATCTGTACTGCTAGCTGCTAGATTTAATTGCCACAGTATTTGTATTGCTAAAAATGAAGCGATCGCAAATACTGCTGCTCCTACCCACACATAAATCGTCCGGTTATAACCCCACATGGGTTTGAGGTCTGACATTTGACCAAACCAAATACGAGCAGGTGAAACAAATGCAGGTAGCGCTAGCACTAGCGACACCAATGTGGCTGGAATTGCTATTTCTTGAATCATGACTCTGTTGAGTACACCCAGAATCAAGATAGACATCATGCTCAGTCCCATTTGAAACAAGCCCAACCGGAACATGGTGATTAAATTCACTTGTTTCACTGGCTGGGACTTTAGTGACTGACCTGATTCAGGATCGGGAAAAAAATTGCTAGTTGCCATTGCTACTTTAACCAGAAACACTACAGGATTTAGTCTCCCTTTAATTAACCATAAACCCTCCCTTCACTAAATCTGCCAATTTTCATGCGGTTGACGACTACTTTGGGGCTGATTCACTTAATATTCCTGTGGGCAGACGAAATCTCTCCTTAAAACCTTCTCTAGTAACTTTTTGCAGTTTTGTTAGTAGCGATAAACTATAAAGGTAAAGAAATGTAAATAAAATAAATATTGCTGACGTGGAAACCATCACATTAGGAAAAAATGGCCCGGCTGTTACGCCTCTTTGCATTGGTACTTGGGCTTGGGGTGACAAACTTTTTTGGAGTTATGGCGATGGCTATGGCCCAGAACAGTTGCAGGCAGCATTTACAGCTGCATTAGAAGCTGGTGTTACTTTTTTTGACACTGCGGAAGTTTACGGTTTGGGACTTTCCGAAAAATTATTAGGGCAATTCATGCAAAAAGCCCAAAAACCAATACAGTTAGCCACAAAATTCGGCCCTTTACCGTGGCGATTTACAGGTCAATCAGTTTCTGATGCCTTAACAGATAGTCTTAATCGTCTACAAGTAGAAAGCATTGAACTGTATCAAGTACATTGGCCGTTTGCTTTCTTTTTGAGTCAAGAAACATTGCTGAATACCCTAGCCGATGAGGTGAAGCGGGGACGAATTGCCGCAGTAGGCGTGAGTAACTACTCAGCAACACAAATGCGAGAAGCTCATCAAATATTAGCTGCGCGTGGAGTACCTTTAGCTGTGAACCAAGTCCGCTACTCGTTATTAACGCGCCAAATTGAAAGCAATGGTATTTTTGCCACAGCCCGTGAGTTGGGTGTAACTATTTTGGCATATAGTCCCTTAGCTCAGGGATTGCTTACAGGTAAGTACACACCTGATAGTACTGAAACTCCCAGTGGTGCCAGGAAGATAGACCCGAAATTTAGTAAAGAAGGTTTACAGAAAATTTCTCCAGTAATTTCTTTACTCAATAGTCTGGGAGAAAAGTACACGCGCACTCCTGCCCAAGTAGCCCTTAATTGGTTAATTGCCCAGGGAAATGTAATTCCCATTGCTGGGGTGAAGACTGCCCAACATGTACAGCAAAATGCAGGCTCTTTGGGCTGGAGATTAAGCGACGATGAAATAAATCAACTAGAACAAATTACTCGCCCTTGGCTGAAGTAATAGCGATGAGTCAAACAATTTTGGATTTGCGATTTTAGATTGACGTTAGCGAAGCGGATGCCGCTCAGTGATTATTTTAGATTTATTCCGTCAACAAGCGGCCTTGCTCAAACCGAAAAAACCAATCCAAAATCCAAAATCCAAAATAGGCACTTTTACAAGTAGTCACTAGCTGATCATCACTAATGACTCATGACCAATAACTAACTAAGAAGCCGATTCTCGACCTGAATGTGAACCAAGCTTTTGACCTGTGGGGGCGACAGAAGCATCACGACGGCCTGTCCGCAGCTTGGGCTTGGAAGATCCCCGTCTTTCATCGTCTCCATTGTTGCTGTCTGATTTATTCCAGGAAGAACGGCTTCTTTCCCCACCATCACGACGCTTGGCCAATTTTGGTTTGGGTGCAGATACGTTTTCTTCTTGGGGATCTACGCCTGATTGCAACCAAGCGGGACGGGTTTGATCATAAGCAATTTGCAATGCAGCTGCGGCGATCGCATGAGCATCGTATTCTTCGATCAGTTCGCTGACTATGGGCAAGAATGAAGCTAGACGCTCACCTGTTAAGGCTTCTTTAACTTGTTCTTGCAGCTTGTTAATATGTCGTGCTTCGATTTGGGCCCTTGTAGGAATCGATAGCAATTGCCAGCTTTGGCGGTTATGGCGTTCAAATGCCTGCTGTTTGCGCCGCTCAAATGGCTGTACTAACGAAATGGCTGTGCCTTCTTTACCAGCACGACCAGTACGACCAATACGGTGGACGTAGGTTTCAGCGCTATCGGGTAAGTCGTAGTTAATTACGTGGGATAGTTGATCGACATCTAACCCCCGTGCGGCAATGTCAGTGGCTACCACCCAACGAACTTGACGATTGCGGAATCGGGTCAATAACCTTTCCCGTGCTTGTTGGGACAAGTCACCATGATATTCGTCAACACTGTGACCGGCTCCTTGCAGGAGATTAGTCAGTTCTGCCGCTGTCCGTCTGGTACGTACAAAGATTAAAGCGGTTTCTGGATCTTCCATTTCCAGAATTGGCTGCAATGCTTTAGCTTTTGTCCAGTGGCGGGGGATCAAATAAGCTACTTGATTGATTTTGTTGGGCGAGGCCTTGGGCTGCTCAACGGTGACTGTGGCCGGGTTTCGCAAGAATTTGTTAACGATCATGCGAATCGAAGGTGGCATAGTCGCCGAGAATAAAGCTGTTTGGCGATCTTTGGGTGCTTGAGACAAGATTTTGATCACGTCATCAATAAAGCCCATGCTCAACATTTCATCGGCTTCATCTAACACAAACCACTTCACTTGATCGAGTTTTAAACAACCCCGATCTAGTAAATCGATCATCCGCCCTGGTGTACCGACAACCATGTGGACACCACGCTTGAGTTGCATCATTTGCCGCTCAATGGATTGACCACCATAAATTGCTAATATCCGCAATCCTTCGTTACCGACGAATTGGGTGATGGCATCGTGAACTTGAATTGCTAATTCACGGGTTGGTGCTAAAACCATCGCCTGTACAGCTCTTTGATTCACATCCAATTTTTCTAAAATTGGCAGGGAAAATGCTGCTGTTTTGCCTGTACCTGTTTGGGACTGACCCACCACATCCCTACCTGCTAACAATTGGGGAATCGCTTGGGCTTGAATATTTGTAGGTGTGGTAAAGCCAATTTTTTCTAATTGCTCAACGCGTTCTTGTGAAATACCTAATTCTTGGAACGAAAGATTCATTAAATCTCCTCGATGTTGTTTTTTGGTTTTGAATTTGTGAGGCGAACAGCAGTCGCTCAGGAGGAAAACCCCCAAAACTCTTACAGGTTCGCTTAATTTTGACTAGTGACAACTTGACCGTAAAGGTCGTATGTATCAGCGCCGTGGATTGCTACTGGCACGATGGTTCCTAGTTTTGCCTCCCCAACGACATACACCTGGCCATCGACTTCTGGGGAAAACCTGCCTGAGCGACCGATTAGCTTGCCAGTTTGCGGATTTTCCTGCTCAATCAGAACATCAACAATTTTGCCGATTTCCTGTTGATTTTTTTTGCCAGCAATTGGCTCCTGAAGCGCCATTAACTGATGCCAGCGCTCATCCATTACTGCTTGAGGCAACTGATTAGCTAGCGTGTAAGCAGGTGTTTCTGCTTCTGGTGAAAAGGTAAAGACACCAACATGGTCAAATTCGTGCTTCTGGACGAACTCTAGTAGATGCTCAAAATGCTCTTGAGTTTCTCCAGGGAAACCAACTATAAATGTTGTCCTCAGTACCGCATTGGGTAGTGCTGTTTTGATGCGCTCAATAATCCCATCATTTACCCTTCCTTGCCAGGGACGATTCATGGCGCGGAGAATGTCGGGATGAGAATGTTGTAGAGGCAAATCTAAATATGGCAAAACATTAGGAGTTTCTTTGATTGCCGCTATGACATCTGGGGTCAGCCCGGTGGGATAGGCATAATGCATTCTGATCCACGGTACATCTACTTTCCCCAAAGCACGCAGTAATTCGGTTAACTTTGGCTTACCGTAAATATCTAACCCGTAATTGGTGGTGATTTGGGAAATTAAAATAATTTCCTGTACACCTTGACTAGCTAATTGCTCTGCTTCAGCAACTATAGATTCAATAGTACGCGATCGCTGGTTCCCTCGAAGATGAGGAATTATACAAAATGCACAACGATAATCACATCCTTCGGCTACTCTCAGGTAAGCAACGCCTTCGGTTGTCGTGCGATAACGTGGTGTAGTCTCGTCAGCGATGTAGGTTGGTTCTAGACTAACTTGTTTTACCCGTTCTCCTTGTTCTACCCGCTCTATAACATCGACAATTTTGTGATAATCACCTGTACCAACCAAAGCCACTGCTTCCGGCAACTCTTCTAGTAATTGCTCCTGGAAGTGCTGCGCCATACAGCCGGTAATTACAATTTTTTTGTCGGATTCTGCCAGTTCTACTAAAGTTCTGACAGATTCTTGTCTAGCTGCTTCTATAAAACTACAGGTATTGACTATAACGTAATCTGCTAATTCTTCATTTGTATCTACACCATAGCCTGCTTCTACAAGCAGCCCTAGCATATGTTCTGTATCAATTCGATTTTTTTCACAACCTAAGTGCGAAATTGCAATCGTCGGCTTTTCACCCATATTTTGCCAAAATCTTCAGTTTTTTGTAGTCAGATACGCAAGCGATTGTTTCGCTGCTTGTGATCCGCACCCTTATACAGTCAGCATTTAAATAACAGCTTTCCACTGTCAGCAACTGCCTGCGGACTTGTGACCTCGATAATTTCCGGTCATGCTATGATATTTCTACTATTTAGTCTATTTCCCAGGGTAAAATGGAGTGTCTTTGGGTACATTCGACACTTTTAATGTTTTTTAACAAATCAATCGCCTGTTTTGGTATTTTACATTACCGCAGCGTGTGCGTTGTTAATTTACCCGTCGGGAAGCCGCCCAAAGGGCTGGTTGTGAGAAGTCGCTACCCTCAGGGAAATCGCGCTCGCGACTACGCCTAATAAAGCAGTAATGCTACCCTGATGCTGAGGCAAGCCGACGACAATGCGCTGGCGGGGTGCCTAGAACCGCGGGAAGCTGCCTTGCGTCTTGTGAGTGGCAAACTCCTCTTCTAGTCAGGTTTTATCTTAACATATCTTATGAGAGGTTTTACACCAAATTCCATCCCAGGGAAGAGGTAGTAGAACAACCAGCTTACAACAGATTTGACTAGTTAGTTAAAAGTCAAGAGGATTCAGTGCCATAGGCAGGTTCTCAGACTTGAGGTGACTGGCGTTCAATAGTCAATAGTCAAACAAATTCTAGACTCTAGACTGGTGGACTCTAGACCCCGCAAAGCGGATTAAAGAAGTGGACTTATATCAGCTATTTAAAACTCGAACACCAATTATTGGCGTGGTTCACCTGCTGCCACTGCCGACCTCGCCCCGTTGGGGAGGCAATCTCAAAGCAGTGATTAACCGTGCCGAACAAGAAGCAGCCGCCCTAGCTAGTGGCGGGGTAGACGGCATTATTGTGGAGAACTTTTTCGACGCGCCGTTTACCAAAAATCAAGTCGATCCAGCAGTTGTGAGTGCCATGACCGTTGTGGTACAACGAATACAGAATTTGGTGACATTGCCTATAGGCTTAAATGTTTTACGGAATGATGCCAAAAGTGCAATGGCGATCGCCAGCTGTGTGCAAGCGCAATTCATTCGTGTCAACGTGCTGACAGGAGTCATGGCCACCGACCAAGGATTAATTGAAGGAGACGCGCATCAATTACTGCGTTATCGGCGGGAATTAGGCTGTGATGTCAAAATTTTAGCTGATGTCTTGGTGAAGCACGCTCGTCCTTTAAGTTCTCCCAATCTCACAGTTGCCGTCAAAGACACAATTGAAAGAGGTTTGGCAGATGCCGTCATCTTGTCGGGCTGGGCTACTGGTAGTCCTCCTAGCTTAGAAGATTTAGAACTAGCATGTGGTGCAGCCAATGAGACTCCAGTATTTATCGGTAGTGGAGCCAATTGGGAAAATATTGCTACACTGATGCAGGCAGCAAATGGTGTAATTGTTTCCAGTTCCCTCAAACGCCACGGACGCATTGAGCAACCAATTGACCCAATTCGCGTCAGTCAATTTGTAGAAGCTGCTCACCGTAATTGGAATTCTCTAGGTGAGAGTAAGTCTATTTCTCCGCCAGTGAAAATACATTCGTAATTATTAGGGAGTAGGGAGTAGGGAGTAGTGAGTAGGGGGAAGACTGGGAACTAGTACCATTATCTTTACTTCTGATATTTGTGATCTCCCCATTCCCCACTCCCCACTGCCCACTCCCTTTAGACGAATAGCAGTTTATGATTCGCCGCCGTTCTACTCCTTGGATTCATAAATGGTCGCGTCCATTGATTGCCGCGATCGCTGGTCTTGGTGCCTTAACTACGGGTTATCTCACCATTCAAAAGTTAACCGGAGGTTCTGCCGCTTGTGTAGCCCAAGCAGGTGCTAGGGGCTGTAATGATGTGCTTTCCAGTCCTTGGGCTACGGTTTTAGGTCAGCCATTAGCTTTATTTGGGTTTTTGGCATACACGAGTATGGTAATTTTGGCACTCGTCCCTTTGGTGTGGAAACCGGGGGATAACAATAGCAGTAAACAACTGGAAAACTTGACTTGGTGGCTACTTTTGGTAGGAGCGATCGCCATGTCGGTTTTCAGTGGCTATTTAATGTGGGTACTGGCATTTCAAATTTCAGCCATCTGTTATTACTGTATTGCTTCAGCTTTGTTCTCTCTGAGTCTTTTAACGCTGACCCTTCTCGGTCGCTCTTGGGAAGACATCGGACAAATTTTCTTTACTGCAATTATTGTGGGGATGGTAACCCTGATTGGTACATTAGGTGTCTACGCTGGTGTCAATCAATCAGGCGTAACTGGAGACGCCACTCCTGGACAAGCACAAAGAATCACCTTTACTCCCCAAAAACAACCTAATCCAGCCTTTGGTTGGGAAATGACCACCACCTCTGGTGAGGCAGAAATTGAATTAGCACGGCACCTGTCAACGATAGATGCTAAGGAATATGTTGCCTATTGGTGTCCTCATTGTCACGAACAGAAACTACTTTTTGGTCAAGAAGCTTACGAGATTCTCAAAGAAAAAGAAGTGATGATAGAGTGCGCTGCTGATAGCCCCCAAGGGCAACCAGAAGTTTGTAAAGCAGCAAATATTACAGGTTTCCCCACTTGGATTATTAACGGTCAAAGCTACAGCGGAGTCCAAAACCTCGATGAACTGGCAAAAGTTTCCGGTTATACAGGTCCTAGAAACTTTAGGTATTTTAGATAATTTACCTAAAAAGGTTAAGGCTCATACAACATCTACAGGCTGCTTATGCAGCCTTTTTTGTGTAGCCAAAGCTTGTCATAAATTAAAGGTAATGTGGACGGGTTTCCCGACTTGTAGACGCCCTCTGGGCGGCTTCCCGCAGGATGCGGACTGGCGTCAAGTGGCGTGGTTTCTTTCAAGAGTGACTATTCTTGGCAGGGTAGCGAGTACGAGTATTACTCAAGATATACTTCATTTAAATAAGAGCAGTTATATTTATACTGAACTTGTCTTATCCTAATAAGCACAAAAGTTCCCGATAGCTTTTCATTGAGATGTCTAATCATCGTCACTGGTGATCTATTGAAGTTACCTAGACTTTTTTGGAGGAACCTAATTAAATTGAAAAGATTCTTAAAAAATAAATCTAGGTCTTGCATGAGTTATATTTGCTAGCTAGTTGATAGCTAAAAAAATAAAAAATATTTTCCCCACTAGGTAATGGGAATGAGTAAGCAGCTAGGCAAGCGTCTTGTGAAGTTCGTGAGGGGACTGAAACAGATGCTTGGTAGAGGACATAGAGAGTTAATCACTGCTTCTAGCATTGCAGTCTGTATTTTGTTTTTGCGCTCCACCGGATTATTGCAATCTTTGGAGTTAGCTGCATTAGATCAATTTTTCCGTTTACGGCCAAATGAATCACCTGATGCTCGGATCACAATTGTTGCCATTGATGAAGTTTCTTTAAATAAAATAGGTTCCTGGCCAATTCCCGATGGTGTGATTGCTGATTTATTACAAAAATTACAAGTCCATCAACCCCGTGCTATCGGTTTAGATCTCTACCGAAATTTAGCAGTAAATCCTGGTTATGAGCAATTAGTGAATGCTTATAAGTCAATACCAAACTTGATTGGCATTGAATTGTTGGGACATGATAAAACCGCCAATGTTTTACCGCCACCAGACATGAGTCGGGAGCAAGTGGGTTTTAATAATGTATTATATGACCCTGATGGCAAAGTCCGTCGCAGCTTGTTATATTGGCATGTTGATCAACAGCTACACGAAAGTTTTGCCTTAAAGCTGGCTTTATTATATTTAGAGTCAAAAGGCATTACTCCCCAAAAAGCAGATAATAAATCTGAGTATTTACAGTTGGGTAAGGCGGTATTTACTCGTTTTCGGTCAAATGATGGTGCTTATGTGGGAGCTGATGCTAGGGGCTATCAAATTTTATCTAACTTTCCCAAACCAGGTTGTCACAGCACAGATCCCGTATTGTGTGGTTACCATCAAGTAAGTATGAGCGATGTCCTGGATAAAAAAGTTTCAGCAGAATTTATCCGCGATCGCGTCGTACTCATTGGTTCTACTGCTTCTAGTCTCCAGGATTTTGTATTTGTACCACATTCAAGTAGGTTAATGGGTACTGCCAAGCCGATTGCTGGTGTAGAGTTGCAAGCGTATTTTATCAGTGAATTAATCTCCGCCGCGCTAGAAGATCGGCCGTTACTCAAAGTCTGGCCTAAACCCTGGGAATACTTATGGATTTTTACCTGGTCTTATGTGGGATCTGTGACCACTTGGCGAATCCGATTTCCCACTAAAAGCATCATCAGTACTTTTTTATCTTGTTTGGGGCTAATCATATTTACATATCTAGCTTTTTTATTCGGTTGGTGGATACCACTGATTCCAGCATTAATGACATTTGGCGGTTCAGCTATTTGGATTACCTCTCACATTGCCTATATGCAGGAAGAGCTAAAACGCTCCAAAGAATTTTTACAGCAAGTGATTAATACAATTGCTGACCCCATTTTCGTCAAAAATGAACAACATCAATGGATTGTATTAAATGAGGCCTATTGTCAACTAATCGGTTATCCTGATACGATGTTGATTGAAAAGTCAGACTATGACTTTTTTCCGCTGAACGAAGCAAATGTGTTTCGCCAACAAGACAAACTCGTTTTTCAGACTCAGCGACCGAAGGAAAACGAAGAAGAATTTACTGATGCTACGGGTAATACTCATTTAATCTCCACGAAGCGATCGCTCCACAAAGACGCGGCTGGTAATTTCTTTTTAGTGGGCGTTATTCGAGATATTACACAGCGGAAGTTAATGGAAGAACAACTCAAACGTACCGCAGCTGAGTTATTCCGCACCAATAATGAACTCAAGCTCAAAGAAGACCACTTACGTTATCTGGCTTATCATGATCCCCTGACAGGTTTATCTAATCGGAAGTTTTTTGCCGAACAACTTCACGAATCATTACTTTGGGCCCAAAGTAACAATCTGTTATTAGGACTATTATTTATTGACTTAGACGGATTTAAACAAATTAATGATACCTTGGGTCACGATATAGGCGATCGCCTGCTAGTATCTATCGCCCAACGACTCAGCAACTCTTTACGGGGTAGCGATACTGTTTCCCGATTGGGTGGCGATGAATTTACTGTTATTTTACGGGCAATTCCTAACGAACAAGTGGCTGCTAAAGTTGCGGAAAAGATTTTAGCTAGCATTACTGAGCCAATTGTTTTAGAAGGATATACTACGCGGGTTTCTGCCAGTATAGGTATTAGTATTTACCCAATTAATAGCCAAGATACTGAGGCAATGATCAGACAAGCCGATGCTGCTATGTATCGTGCCAAGCACTTGGGTAAAAACCGTTATGAATTTGCTTAGATATCATGAATCATGAATTAGCAAATTTGTCAACCGCCCATTTCTTCATGATGCAGGTCAGATCACTTAAATACTGCAAATTAAATGTACTTAAGTAGATTAGCTTAAAAAAACTCAACAAAAGTTTAAGCCTTATAGATAAATTTTTCAGCAAAAACAGATGTTTTTGCTGTTTTATTGTCTGAAGTTAAGTCATATCAACTAATTTTTTGTAAAAAAATATTATTTCTGTATTTTTGTCAAGTCTTTGAAAGGGTATTTTTACGCAATTGACTTAATATTTTATTAAATTTTTCTGGTTTTTATAATTCTTTTGTGGTAATTTAATAGGTATATCTAACCTCAGACTGATGCTAGCAACCATTTTTTAGCTATTTCTCTGAAGAATCTCTGCCTTAAGACAC
This sequence comes from Nostoc sp. CCY0012, assembly GCF_963920855.1. NCBI lineage: Bacteria > Bacillati > Cyanobacteriota > Cyanophyceae > Nostocales > Nostocaceae > Nostoc > Nostoc sp. CCY0012. The sequence goes on from NZ_CAWUDM010000026.1 coordinate 49,031, forward strand.
AAGCTACTACCGTCTATTTTCGGTACAGTAGTTATCAATTCACACAAAAAATTTAATTAAGATTTAATTTTTCCGAAACAATCAATCAATCTGCTGTAGATAACAGAAAACACAGAATGTAACCAAAGTGCATGGAATTCACCAATAATTATGAGAAGCAACTTGAAAATCACGAGCTTTATGGTATTTTGCCTCAGTGCTTATCTGATACTCCCCACAATTGCTGATGCTACGGGAAACAGGAACATTGTGACATTTGATGAGCTAAACTCCAGTGGTAGCAGTCAATTAAGCACTCTTAGAATGTCTTCTGAGGGGATAAAGGATATATATGTTCCACCCAATTACGGTGGGCCTGACAGTCAGCATGGTAGCGGTACTCGTTGATAGATGAATACAAAGTTGTCAGTTAAAGAAGATTTGTGAAAGCGTATTTATTCCTTGTGTTTCCGTCATGAAAGAAGCGGTACCAAGTGCAGTTATTTGCTCGACTAAAATATCAGGCACTAAAGGCTGACTGTGTAACGTATCAGGATGTCAGCTTGTAGCCTTTGCCTAAAACTGGCGAAGATATTGTTTTAATTGTTTTAGTTTACAGACTTTTGCCATTGGCATTTTTGTACCAGGGTGTGTACTTGCCAATTAGGATCTGGGAGAGGGTAATCTATACGGTAATGTCCGCCCCGACTTTCAGTTCTAAAAGCCGCACTTTTGAGAATTAAATAGGCTACATCTAGTAAATTGCGGGTTTCTGCCCAAAGACGCAATTGCCGTTCTACATCTGGGATATTGAACCTAACGGCTTCATTGGGTTGTAAAGTCAGCAAAAATTGACTCAAAGGCAAAGCAGCAAAATCTGCTTGCCAAGATTCTACCGTAGCGATCGCAGCTTCTAAACTTGACTGTTCTCGACAAATTCCGGCACTTTGCCACACCAGACGGGGTAATTTTTTCCTAATTGCTGCTAGTTGTGCTTGTTGGGTGGGCCATTCATCAATATCAACGTTCAGTTGGCGTAATGAGAGCATTGGCTCTGGTTCTGCTATAGGCACATCTGCCAAATCAATATTAGCCATTTGGGCCCCAAACACAATACATTCCAGCAACGAGTTACTAGCCAAGCGATTAGCTCCATGTACACCAGTACTAGCAGTTTCGCCCACGGCGTACAAACCAGGAATATTTGTGCGATTCATCAGATCAGCGACAATTCCACCCATCCAGTAATGAGCCGCAGGGGCCACAGGAATTGGTTCATTGAAAACATCAATCCCCCAATGTTGACAAACTTTAATGATATTGGGAAAGCGATGGCGAATTTTTTCAGGGGGAATAGGGCGCATATCCAGCCAGACATGGGCAGTAGCTGGATCGATGGCGGTATGTTGCAGATGACTAAAAATTGCTCTACTGACTACATCTCTGGGTGCTAGTTCGCCAGATGGATGGTAATCAAAAGCGAAACGCCGCCCTTCGTTATCCACCAGGTGCGCCCCCTCACCACGTACAGCTTCACTAATTAAAAAGTGATCTGCACCCGATTTAGTCAAGGCGGTGGGATGGAATTGCACAAATTCTAAATCCCGGAGAATAGCACCAGCCCGTGCGGCGATCGCTACGCCGTCACCTGTACTCACAGCTGGGTTAGTAGTTTGGGCAAATACTTGGCCACCGCCACCTGTTGCTAAAATTACAGCACCAGCCCTGATCCAGCTAATTTCACCTTGATAAAACAGGCTAATTCCCTGACATCTGCCAGTTTTAGGTTCTAACCACAGATTCAAAGCCAAAGCTTGCTGAATGACTTGAATATTTTGACGGCGTAATACTTGGGCAGTCAGGGTAGTTGTGACTTCCCTCCCTGTGGTATCGGCAGCGTGAAGTACGCGATGGCGGGAATGGGCGGCTTCTAAAGTTAAAGCTAAAACTTGATCGTGACGGTCAAAAGCCACTCCCAAGTTAACCAATGATTGAATACATTTAGGGGCTTCTTGGGCAAGAAATTCCACTGCTGCGCGATCGCATAATCCTGCACCTGCCTGCAAAGTATCCTCAATGTGTAATGCCGGAGAATCTTCCGGGGCGACTGCTGCGGCAATGCCACCTTGGGCCCAATCACTGGCAGACAGAGAAACTGTTTCTTTGGTAATTAAGCCTACTTGCAAGTCTTCTGGTAAACAAAGCGCAGTATACAATCCAGCGGCACCGGCACCGACTACTAAGACATCAAATTTGCGGGGAATATCTGTTTGAGACAAGGTTAGAGAATGGGGAAGGTGGGGAGGTGGGGAGGTGAGGGAGGTGAGGGAGGTGGGGAGATGGGGAGGTGGGGAGATGGTGGGACGAGAAAAATAGATTTTTGTTCTAAGCTAACATCTTGCCCCTTGTCCCCTTGTCCCCTTGTCCCCTTGTGCCTTTTTAGTTATCTGTAGATACCGTTATTAAAGCGATCGTCTCCTTCGTTGAAGACAGATTCAAATTCGGTAACGGCAAAGTTGTCTAAGTTAGCTTGCAGAAGTTGTTTTTGGCGATCGCTCAATCCAGGAAGTTCTAGGATATCCTCAACCTTTTCGTAAGGAGCGTTCTTGATGATTTTCTTCGCTAGGGTGGGATACAGCCCTGGATACTGTTGAAAAGCTCTGACGTTGGTATTATTCAAGTCAAGCTTTTTACCAAATTCTGTACCTAACTTAGCATCTGCTTTATTCTGCCGGGAAATTGCCAGGACTGGAACCTGGGGCAAAGCAACACTGTTGATATTGGCAGCAGTGGCTGTCTGATTTATTCCCAGCCATCCCCAGCAACCAAGCAACACACTAAACACTGTTAATAAACGCACCAATCTTTTCACGATTTTTCTACCTCTTTCCAACAAACAAAAAATAACGGCTTTAAGCCAAAAGCTGTCAACTGTAAGCTGAATCCAGACCTATGAAGTAAAGCACACCGATCAATCTGGGAGCTTATTTCATCCTAGCCTGAGGAAAGATGCTTTAAATGCATCTATATCCTTGATCCTTAAATGCTTGGGTTAATAGCTGATAGCTTTATCAACACACAGTGGTCATCAGAAACTAATATACAGCGTATCAATACCCGTAATATTTGCTGCTACTGGGTTTGACCTTTTTTTTACAAAAAGTTATTTCTTGGGCAAAATTTTTCTCTAAAACTGGGTTAATGTCAAAGACGCCATATTTATACTTTTAGCTGAGATTATGCCTGAAATGAGCAAATCTTTAGGCTGCGATCGCCGCGATCAAAAATAAGCTATCTACCAAAATTGTACTTAGGACTGCTCCACTAAAAGCATACCAGTGTTTTTTTCTAGTCAACAAAGGTAAAGTCCCGGCTGTTAACAGCCCTATGGCAAGAATTACTGCCCAAGCTTGTCCCCAAGGTGTTTGTACTTGGATGACAGCAGTTTGTAAAATAGGTGACACACTAGCAGGTTCAACCTGCATAATTTGCCGCCAATAAGGCATTAAGTCTACTAAATAAAAATACACATCTGTCAGGGCTGTACCTAGTAAAGAACCTAAATAAAAGCAGTTACCAACTTTGCCCCAATTCTTCGCCAGACACCAACAAGCAAACGGTAGTCCGATGGACTCTACAGGTAAATGCCACATAGGTTCCCAACGCAACCAGCCCCAGTAAATTGCTCCTGCTAGCCAACTCCAGCTAAAGCCTAAGAGTAAATCTCCCCACAAATAAGTTACAGGATGTGACATTAACTTAAAACTTAGCCACACCCAAAATCCTGTAATTGCGATACTCAGAACTGGTAGCGATCGCACTAATGGCGCTTCCACAAATACTGGCACCGATACCAAAAATACTGCTGCTGCAAATAATAGCCAAGCTTGTCTTGCAGCCTTAGATACAGGCAGGGAGGGAGTTAACGCGAGTGTGGATTCCCACTCATTGATACTTTTCTGTGGTGTATCAGTTGCATGTAAATCAGTATTTATAGGGGTAGTGACAGTGGTGTAAGAGGACAATGTATTATTAATCAAAGTTTTTAATATTTGTTACTAAACTTTATCTTATTTAAGATATCACACTAAAAAAATCCCCCCCCTGGGTATTTATATTTTACCAGTATTCTGCCTAGATTGTATGTTGCACGAAAGTGCCACTAAGAGGAAAAGGGGCAGGGGGGCAGGGAGCAGGGGGGAAACCGGGACACTCATGTTCCGCTCCTTCCACACAGGAGGAAAGGGCTTGTTTCTCCGGCATCAAGGAACTGGCGCAAAATTGCTACCCTTACCGTCGTAGATGTGCCGTAGGGTAGAAGTATTTTTGTTAGTTGCACCTAAGTCCCTAGTCCCTATGCTTTTTGGGTTATTTTCCTGGAAGGTGGTAAAAAAAACTGTTTGTGTAATTGGTTGTAATAACAGCGATCGCAGGTAAATTCAATGACTCGATTAAAACGTCAATGGTTCATACTTTTAAGTGCAGCATCTGCCTTATTCTCAATTGTCGCATTTCCTCTTAAAGTTTTGAGTAATCAACCCAACCCAGCCTTAGATGAGACACAGCCACAAATGCAGATATTGCAAGCTCTGTTTTTAGGCTTTGTCCAAGGAATGACTGAATTTCTGCCCATTAGCAGTTCAGCACATTTAAAGGTTCTACCCGTGGCTTTGGGTTGGGGCGATCCTGGGGTAGCTTTTACCGCCATTATTCAGCTTGGTAGCATTGTGGCTGTGTTGTGGTTTTTCTGGGATGACATGACACAAATCATCAAAGGAGCAACCAAAGCCATCGCTGTCAAAGATTACCAAAGCCATGATTTCCGCTTATTTCTAGGAATTACCTTAGGAACAGTGCCTATAGTTTTCTTTGGACTTTTAATTAAAAGATTTATTCCAGATTATGATAATTCACCTCTGAGAAGCATGGCAGCCATCGCCATTGCCTCTATAGTTATGTCGATATTATTAGGATTGGCAGAAAAATTCGGTAAACGGCAACGTGACTTTCAACATTTGACCATGAAAGACGGGCTATTAATGGGTTTAGCTCAATCTTTGGCATTAATCCCCGGCGTATCTCGTTCAGGTTCCACAATTACCAGCGGACTATTTATGAGCTTAGAACGGGAAACAGCGGCGAGATTTTCTTTTTTGCTAGGAATCCCCGCCATCACCCTAGCTGGCTTAGTCGAGTTAAAAGATTTTATTCAAGTAGGTGTAGGCAATATAGGTATAGTACCGATGATCGTCGGTACAATTTCCTCTGGGATATTTTCCTATATAGCGATCGCCGGATTGATACAATTCCTCAAAACCCAAAGCACCTTGGTATTTATTTTGTATCGCCTAGTATTTGGTGTAGCCATCTTGGGTGCCATCGGTGCGGGATTAATCAACAATAGTTAATAGTCCTGTCGTCATTGGGAAAAATCACTCCCCCCTTTTACCAAAAGATCAGGTTTAAAGCCGAGTGGAATTGTGGGCCATAGCTCCCCTGCCCCCTCGCCCCCTTGCCTCCCTGCCCCCTGCTTTTTCATCACCCCACCTCTCACACACATCATGTCTACCATCCATCCTGCCCAAATCACCAAAGTATTACCTGATTCCATCGCCGCAGAAATTGGCTTTGAACCGGGGGATGCCATTGTGGCTATTAATGGCACCAATCCCCGTGATTTAATTGATTATCAATTTTTGTGTGCTGATGAGGTTCTAGAACTAGAAGTTTTAGACGCAATGGGCAAAACCCATCACGTGGAAATTGAAAAAGACTACGACGAAGACTTGGGGCTAGAATTTGCCACAGCTTTATTTGATGGGTTAATTCAGTGTAATAACCGCTGTCCGTTTTGCTTTATTGATCAACAGCCGCCAGGGAAGCGTTCTAGCTTGTACTTAAAAGACGATGATTATCGTCTCAGCTTTTTGTATGGTTCCTACTTAACTTTGACTAATTTGCCAGAAAAAGAATGGCGGCGGATTGAACAAATGCGCTTGTCTCCTTTATTTGTCTCCGTTCATGCTACGGAACCTGAAATTAGAATTAGACTTTTGAAAAACCAGCGTGCTGGACAAATCTTGCAACAAATTCAATGGTTCCAAGAGCGAAGACTACAAATTCATGCCCAAGTAGTTGTATGTCCAGGTATCAACGATGGCAAACATCTGGAACAAACACTCAGAGATTTAGCGTCCTTTTATACTGGCGAAGTGCCTGCGGTAGCATCAGTGGCAGTAGTGCCAGTTGGTTTAACGCGGTTTCGCCCTGAAGACGACGAACTCACACCTGTTACCAGGGAAAAAGCTCAAGAAGTGATTTCCCAAGTAAAATTACTCTCTCAAGAATTTCGCCAACAATTCGGTTCCGGGTTTGCTTGGTTAGCCGATGAGTGGTTTTTAATTGCAGGTGAGGAATTACCCAGCGAGTCGGAATATGAAGAATATCCGCAAATTGATAATGGTGTGGGTTCCATTCGTTTATTTATCAAGCAATTTGCATCTACCGCCGCAGAATTATTACCGTCAAAGCTTTATCATCAAAAAAAATTAACTTGGGTAGTAGGTAATGCCGTAGAAACAGCCTTTCAACCAATTGTGCAACGCTTAAATGCTGTTGAGGGTTTAGAAGTAAAAATGCAGGCTTTGTGTAGTGATTACTGGGGACAAAATATTAGTGTCACCGGGTTACTTACTGGGCATGATTTGCTTTTAAATCTCCAAGGGCAAGATTTAGGCGATGGAATTTTGTTGCCAAAAGTTATGTTAAAACATGGTGAATTATTATTTTTAGATGACATGAATGTGGCTGAAGTTGCTCAGAAGTTAAAAACCAAAATCATTCCCGTAGAAGGTGTTGAGGGTTTAATAAACAACTGTATTGCGGAAAATGTTCTGGTTTAATTAGCAAATATCAGTTATTTTTCGGAGGTAATTTATGCAGGGAATGAATGATAAATAAAACAAAGGCATTTTAGATAAAAATGGGGAGTGATTAGTGAAGAATCAAGATAAATGTAATAATAAAATCAGACAAACTGGATTCTTCATCTTCATTTTTAAATTTTTAATTTGTAATTATTTGGGTATTTTGCCAGCAAAAGCAGCAACAACAGAGCCTGTATTGAGTGTGGTGCAAAGCCAAGAAAATAAGCAGCAATGGGCAGAAATCACCAAACGTTTGCAAGCAATAAATATGAATTATTGCGTCATTTCCATAGCTGACGTGAAAAGTGCCGCTGATTGGGGCGATCGCCAGGTCTTGTTTTTGCCCAACGTCGAGACATTAACACCAGCCCAAGCGATCGCCTTAGAAGATTGGATGAGCAAAGGCGGAAACTTAATTGCTAGTGGCCCTGTAGGTAGTTTGTCAGCACCAGGAGTGCGTCAATTATTGCGATCGCTCTTAGGCAGTTATTGGGGATTTAGCCTCAGCCAGACACAGCAGATACAAGCCCCAAAAACCAAAAAACCAGAATGGGTAAACCAAAATGAACTTTTTGGGAGAGTACACGGCGGTGTGTTGATTCCCAATGATGTGGCTACTCCAGCCACCGCTGTCTGGGATTCCCCAGATAATCCCGCCGCAGTCGTCACTACAGAGCGTTCCACCTTCTTAGGTTGGCGCTGGGGAACCAATACAGCCTCAGCCGCAGATTTAGATAGTAACTGGCTCAAAGCTGCCATCACTCACCATCTATCAACCCCAGCCAATGGCCGCCAAAAAATAGCAGGAGCATCCCCAACCTGTGCCACATCAGTAGCTACTACTTCCCCATCCCCTCATCCCCCCATCTCTCCATCCCCCGCAGCCGTAGACGAAATCGACCAACTAGAACAAGCAGTCCGCTTAGATATTACCCCCAACTCCAATGCACCCATTAGTAACGATGAGGCGATCGCACTGCAACAAGAGCTAGAAAATTTAATTGGTCGGGTAGAAAGTGCCTATTTAGCTGCATCTGCCCATGCTACTAGAGTCGGGGATGTGAGTACTAGTAGCTCGTCTCTTAAAGGAGAACAGGCACAATTAGCTTCCACGAGAACCCTAATTCCTGGTAGAGAACAAGCCATAGCACAAGCCAAGGTAGTGGCTCAAAACATACCTCTATTAATTGCCCAAAAAAATTACGCTCTAGCACGTCAACAGTGGCTAGCTACCAAAGCCAATTTGTGGAAACAGTTCCCTGTGAATCGTAGATTAGCTCAAGCGGAAATTCGAGCCGTGTGGTTAGATCGGGGGACAATTGTTAAGGCTGGTGGCGAAAAAGAATTAGCTAAAATTTTTGATCAGCTAGCACAGTCGGGAATTAACACTGTTTTTTTTGAAACAGTCAACGCCGGTTATACGATTTACCCCAGCCAAGTTGCACCCCAGAATAACCCATTAATTCGCGGTTGGGACCCATTAGCGGCTGGAGTAAAATTAGCCCATGAACGAGGGATGGAGTTACACGCTTGGGTTTGGGTATTCGCTGCTGGGAACCAGCGTCATAATGAATTGATCAATGTTAGTCCTAATTACCCAGGCCCAGTGTTGGCCAAGAATCCTGATTGGGCAAATTACGATCATCGTGGGCAAACAATTCCTGTGGGTCAAACTAAACCATTCTACGACCCAGCTAATCCAGAATTACGGCAGTATTTACTCGATTTGTACGCAGAAATCGTCACTCGCTACAAAGTTGACGGTATTCAACTAGATTACATTCGTAATCCCTTTCAAGACCCGGCAGCAGGTCGAACTTATGGCTATGGTAAAGCTGCCAGAGCGCAGTTCCAGCAATTGCATGGTGTAGATCCTGTAAATATTTCGCCCAGTCAACGGGATTTATGGCAAAAGTGGACAGCATTTCGCACCCAGCAAATTGATAGCTTTGTGACCCAAGTGTCACAGGAATTACGAAAAAAACAACCAAATTTAATTCTTTCAGTTGCGGTCTTTCCTCTACCAGAAATAGAACGCATTCAAAAACTCCAGCAGCATTGGGAAGTTTGGGCAAGACGAGGAGATATAGACTTAATCGTACCCATGACTTATGCTCAGGATACCTCTAGTTTCCAACGTTTAGCCCAACCTTGGATAGCTTCGACAAAATTAGGGGCTACCTTGTTGCTGCCAGGTATTCGCTTGCTATCTTTGCCCACGGTGGGAGCATTTGACCAACTACAACTAATTAGAGATTTACCAGTTAGTGGTTATGCCCTCTTTGCCGCAGAAAATTTGAATAACGACCTACAAACAGTTTTTAGTAACACTCAAGGACAGGTTTCATCGACCATTAATGAACCTATTCCTCACCGCCAGCCTTTTAAAACAGCGGCTGTTCGTTACACAGCTTTACAAAGTGAATGGCAGTTAGTTTTGCAAAACGACCAACTACAACTGCCTACTGCTACCATTTCTGATTTTAATCAGCAAATGGCAGTTGTACAAAGAGCTTTAGATCAGCTAGCAGCTTCACCTTCCGCCGGTAATTTCATCGCAGCAAGAGCCACTTTGACTAGGTTTCAATCTCAATTTCGCATCTGGATGCGCCAACCAGCCACAGATAACCCCTATCAAGTCAAAGCCTGGGAAAATCGCCTAGCAACTATAGAAAGGTTGCTGCGCTACGGCGAACGGCGGCAGTTGCGTTGATACTAACAGGACTTACATAACCAACCACGTATTTTCGTAGTGAGTTCGTAAGTCCTAACTAAGTTGCGTTCAAACATAATATTCCTACTCCCTACTCCCTACGATTATTAGTATTTCTTCATACAAAATTTACGGTAAATTCACAGAATTTATAATTTAGACATTATTATTTAATTTGTATCAAAAATATTAGAAAATACTGAAATAACTAACTTGCTTTAAATAACTATTGTTTGATGTAGCAATTGTAATCTTCTATGCAAGCTTTACCTCAGCTTCTCTGTCCACGATGTTTAAAGTCGATTATTGACTTTTCGCCACTGACGGTTAAACCAACAACATCGGTGTCAGAAGCAGTAACACTGATGGCTAATCATAGCGTCAGTATTTTGGTGGTGACAGGTTCACAGTTAGTGGGATGGTTGACACAGAAAGATGTGGTGGGGCTGTTAGCTTCAGGGATAAATTTTCACACAACTCAGGTCGCTGAAGTTATGCAAACTTCAGTAATTACACTGAAAATTACAGAATTACCACCGATAAAAACAGTATTTTCACTGTTACATCAACATCAATTGGAAATTTTGCCAGTTATAGATGAGCAAGGTCAACTTGTGGGGATGATAACACCTGCAAGTATTTGTCAAGCGATTACCAAAATCAAACAAGCACAAGCACAAGCCGCACTTAGTCAAGCTAACCAAGAACTAGAAAAGCGCGTGGCTGAACGAACCATCGCTTTAACTCAAATTAATCAGCAACTATTATTAGAAATTGCGGAACGCCAAATCAATGAAGAGCGCTTTCGCTTTTTGGCAGAATCCATCCCTCAACAAGTGTGGATCGCCCATGCTCATGGCAATATTGAATATGTGAACCAGCCAACTCTTGATTACTTTGGCTGCAATTTTGAACAAATTATGGGCTGGGAATGGCAGCAATGGGTACACCCAGATGATTTGTCAAATTGTACAAACTTGTGGCAACAATCTCTAGCCACGGGTAACCCTTACGAAGTTGAATTACGTTGGCGCAGAGGAATTGACAAATCCTATCGCTGGCATTTGATCCGAGCATTACCTTTGCGTAATCCGCAAGGTGAAATTGTCAATTGGTTTGGTACCAGTACAGATATTAATGATCGTGTTTTTACAGAAGTTGCTCTGCGAGAAACACAACAACGGCTACAAGCGATTTTGGATAATTCTCCAGCGGTGATTTATCTAGTCGATAGTCATGGTAAAAATCTCCTGGTTAATCGCCAGTATGAAAAGCTATTAAACGTCCCTCAAGACCAGATCATCGGCAAGACTTTGTATGATATTTGGCCCTATGATCTTGCTGAGAAGTTTGTGATCAATAACTCCCAAGTCATTAGAGATGGTGTTCCCAGCGAAACAGAAGAAGTGGTGCCTATGGAGGATGGTTTACACACTTACTTGTCTATCAAATTTCCTTTAAAAGATGCTAACGGTGTTCCTTATGCTATTGGGGGTATTTCTACTGATATTACCAGACGCAAATTAATCGAGGAATCATTACTCCGCTTTCATAAAGCTATAGAAAGCACCAGTGATGCCATCTTGATTGGAGATATTACAGGTGCAGTTGTCTACGTTAACCCAGCCTTTATCGATCTGTATGAGTACAGTTTAAAGGAACTACAGGCTGCTGGAGGATGTGTAGCAATTTTTCAGGAGCCAGCAGAATATGAACAAATACGGACTACGATTAATTGTAGTCATTCATGGCGTGGTGAGGTGACCTTTAAAGCATCTAGTGGTCGCATTGTCAACGTTGACCTACGTGCTGATGCCATCAAAGATGCTACGGGTAAAATTGTGGGTACAGTTTGTATTCATACAGACATTACTCAACGGAAACGAGATGAAGAAGGATTACGACTCCGGGAGCGAGCGATCGCAGCCAGTAGTAATGGCATTATTATTGCTGATGCTAGTATTCCTAATGGGCCAATTATCTATGTCAATCCTGCGTTTGAGCGCATGACTGGCTACTCAGCCGCAGAAGTCATTGGACAAAACTTTCGTTCCTTCCAAAGTGCTGATATTAATCAACCAGGGTTACAAGAACTCAATGCAGCTATGCAAGCAGGTAGAGACTGCACAGTTACTCTTTGCAACTATCGTAAAGATGGCAGTCTATTGTGGAATGAGTTAAATATTTCTCCTGTTCATGATGTGAGTGGCAAACTCACTCACTATATCGGTATTCAAACAAATATCACTGAACGGAAGCAGGTAGAAACAGCATTACTTGTCAGCCAACAAAGGTTACAATATTTACTTTCATCCAGTCCAGCAGTGATTTATACTGCCAAGACTTCTGGGAATTTTGGGATTATTTTCATCAGCGAAAATGTCATGACCATGACAGGATATGCAGCATGGGAAATGTGGGAATCTAGCTTTTGGATTAATCATATTCACGTCGAAGACTTACCATCTGTGTTGGCTGAACTGTCACAAGTATTACAAAATGAAAATTACACTTTAGAGTATCGATTTTTACATAAAGACGGTACTTATCGTTGGCTATACGATCAAGGACAGCTAGTGCGAGATGATACAGGTAATCCCTTAGAATTGGTGGGTTATTTGGCAGATATCACAGAACGCAAAGAATTAGAAGAAGAATTGAAAGTAGCACTAGAAAAAGAAAAGGAACTTAATGAGCTTAAATCTCGTTTTGTCTCCATGACTTCCCACGAATTTCGCACGCCATTAAGTACTATCCTTTCTTCCTCGGAATTACTAGAACATTACCGCTATAAATGGACAGAAGAAAAACAACTTACTCATTTACATCGCATTCAGACTGCTGTCAAGCGGATGACAGAAATGTTAAATGATGTGTTGGTAATCGGCAAAGCTGACGCGGGGAGACTAGAGTATAGACCAAAATTATTCGATTTGGTGGAACACTGCCGCCATTTAGTGGAAGAAGTGCAACTCAATCACAACAATATATGCACGATTTATTTTACTAGTCAGGATAAATTTATGTCATGCTGCATGGATGACAAATTGCTAGGGCATATTCTCAGTAACTTACTTTCCAATGCCATCAAGTATTCCCCGAATCAAAGCACAATTAAGTTTACTCTCGCTTGTCAGAATCAGCACGCAGTATTTAAAATTCAAGATCGAGGAATTGGCATTCCAGAAGAAGATATACCACACTTATTTGAAACTTTTCATCGTGCCAGAAATGTCGGTAACATTCTAGGCACTGGATTAGGACTGGCAATTGTGAAAAAATGTGTAGATTTACACCAGGGTAAAATCGCTGTCAGGAGTAAACTGGGAGTTGGTACGGTATTTACAGTTACTTTACCGTTAAGTAGAAATATAAAGCCTGAGGTTAAAAATGGTCAAAATTTTAGTCATTGAAGATGAAGAATCTGTCCGCGAGAATCTTTTAGATTTACTAGAAGCCGAAGACTTTGAGACAATTACAGCGGCCAATGGCAAGATTGGCATACATTTAGCTGTATCTAATGTGCCTGACTTAATTCTGTGCGACATGATGATGCCAGAAATTGACGGTTATGGGGTATTAACAGCACTGCGTCAAGAACCTTTAACAGCTACAATTCCGTTTATTTTTTTGACTGCTAAATCTGCCAAATCTGATTTTCGCCAAGGCATGGATATGGGTGCAGATGATTATCTGACTAAGCCATTCACCCGTGCTGAACTGTTAAGTGCAATTATGAATCGCCTAGAAAGACAAGCTACTTTAAGAAAATATTTGTCTACTCAAACTGTAATTCAAACACTATCTCCAAAAATGCAGTTGGTAGAAATGAGCTTAAATCGAGTCATTCACCAGCAAAAATTTGAAGAATTTGAGGTTTATTATCAACCAATTATTGATATTGCTTCTGGACAAATGATTGCAGCCGAAAGTTTATTGCGTTGGCATAGTCCAGAATTAGGTTCTGTTTCTCCAGCAGATTTTATTCCCTTGGCAGAGTCTACAGGTTTAATTGTCGCTATTGATCAATGGGTATTGCAAACTGTCTGTAAACAAATTAGGTCTTGGCAAAATATGGGAGTTTTCCCTTTAAGAATTGCTGTCAACGTATCGGTTGTTGAATTTAATCGTCCAGAATTTACTCGAAAAATTATTGATTTTATCCAAACAAATGAAGTAAATCCAAAATATTTAGAACTAGAACTGACAGAAAGTATGATTATGCAAAATCCCAATAGTGCGATTACAACAATGAATGCATTACAAGCCTTGGGTATCAGAGTGGCTATTGATGATTTTGGTACAGGCTATTCTTCTTTAATTTATTTAAAAAACCTACCAATTAATACGTTAAAAATAGACCGTTATTTTATTCATAACGTTGCTGATGATTATCAAAAATCTGCAATCACTAAGGCATTAATTGAAATGGCTCATAATTTGAAAATGCAAGTCGTTGCCGAAGGTGTAGAGACAGACGCTGAACTAAATTTTTTACGCCAAAATAAGTGTGATGCTATGCAAGGACTTTTATTTAGCCGTCCCTTGTCAGCAGCAGATTTAGAAAATTTTCTGTGGAATAATAAACGCTTATTTGCATAAAGCAATAAACATGAAAACCATCTGAAGGTTCTTTTTTATGTTTTTAGTAATGGTATTTAATAATTTTGTAGTTAGTCATTGATACGTAACTTGATTATTGAATAAAATTACACTATATTATATAGTCTATCGATTTTTATCATTCTTGTTTTCAATAAATATGAAAAAAATATTAGTTATTGAAGATGATATAAACGTGCGCCATAACATTTTAGATTTGCTATATGCTGAAGAATTCAATGCAATTGAAGCCGAAGATGGTGGACTGGGTTTGCAGTTAGCACAAACAGAAATTCCTGACTTGATTATCTGCGATGTGATGATGCCGGAACTAGACGGTTTTGGAGTGCTGAAAGCATTACGTCAAAACCCAACTACAGCAATAATTCCTTTCCTTTTTTTGACAGCTAAATCTGATAAGACTGATTTTCGCCAAGGTATGGAGTTAGGCGCAGATGATTATCTGATCAAACCGTTTACAAGAGCAGAATTATTAGCGGCAATTTCTTGTCGCCTAGAAAAACAAATTACTATTCATCAGCAAACTCAACAGAAATTAGATAATCTGCGGAGTAGTATTACTTTATCTTTGCCTCATGAAATGCGAACACCGTTAAATGGTATTTTGGGATTTTCGCAAATTCTCATGGAAGAAAGTGAATTGCTAGATTCACAAGCAATCCGCGAAATGGCAGAATGTATTTATCAATCAGGTGAACGTTTATTTCGATTGATTCAAAACTTTTTGCTCCACGCAGAACTAGAAATTGTGTCCACAGATCCAGAGCGAATTAAATTACTGCAAAGTCAGGTAACTGTGTTTCCTACACCTACATTAACTAACTTGATTCATGAAAGCGCGAAAAAGGCAGGCAGGGAAGAAGATTTACAAATAGAGTTTTATTCATGTCATATTAATATATCTGCACAAAAAATTTCCAAAATTATTGAAGAATTGATTGATAATGCCTTTAAATTTTCCCCAGTAGGAACAAAAGTTCAGGTTACAAATAAAACTGTTAATAATACTTTTATGCTATCGTTTATTGATCATGGACGAGGCATGACCGCGGCGCAAATTGCTGAATTGGGAGCCTATAGACAATTTGAGCGGAAACTTCATGAACAACAAGGTTCAGGATTAGGATTAATTATTGCTAAACAGTTAGCTGAATTACACGGTGGTCAATTGAAAATTAAAAGTCAGCCGCAAAAGGAGACTATCGTTACAGTAATACTTCCATGTAGTACACCAGAAACATCGGTTTGTAATGACAGTCTTTACCAAAAAATATTACCCGTATCAGATATTACACCAGCTCAATCTCCTGCTAAAAAATAGATTTCTATTACCTTTGTCTTGATGTGAGTTAAACAAATTTTAGAAACATCTCTTCAAAGTGTTTAAATGTATTTAACAAAATATAGGGGTTTAAGTCCCCGGCTTCTATCAAGCTGCAAGTGTTGCGACTTGCGAATTGGTTTAAGCCCCTCTACGACGTGAAGAAGGGTCGGCGAGAGATTCATCAAACTCATGTTCCTGTTAATACTTTGCCAGTTAAATAAAAGCTGAGGCATTACTCAAGATGCAATAGCTGTTCTTGGTAATGCCCCAAGCTAGTTGGGTATGTAGATTTGGCTGACTCGAATACCATTATGTACGGCTGATGTTTGAATTGATGTTGGGGTTTTCGTTGAAGTTAGCGTATAACTTGTATAAGTTGTATAAAATGTATGCAAACAAGTAGAACTTTACATAGTAAAAGTTTGGTGGTTAAATGGCAAAGCGATCGCTCCAAGCATCGGTTGAAGGAATTAGAAAAGCTAAACAGGCTTTTAAGCGCAAAGGCTGGACACAAGAATATTTAGCTGCTGAAGTCAGTTTAGAAACTCGCCAGCCTATTTGGAAGTTTTTTACTGGCCAGCCCATAGACCGCCATGTGTTCAATGATATTTGCTTTGTCCTTGAGCTAGAACCCTCAGAAATTGCCCAAGAGCTAATTGTAGGCGAATCTAATTCTTTACATACATCAGCAGATATTAACCTAGATGTTGATGCCCTAGTACAAAAATTGCGATTTGCTAGCTACGACAAAATCCAGGCCCAGTGCGGTACTTTGCAGCTTTTGGATATTGCCCGTCCCATTGACTTAAATCACCTTTATATTGACGTTAATATTCTCGAAGAAATACCGAGTAAAAGATGGCTAGAAATTATTGATTTGCAAAAGCTAGATTCCCATAAACTTGATGGCTTTGACTTAACTAAATCACCGCAACTATATATTAGAGGAACCGAGGCAATTACAAAATATACAAAATTAATATTACTGGGCAAGCCTGGTTCAGGAAAAACTACATTTTTACAAGCGATCGCTATTAGTTGTATTCAAGGATGTTTTCGTCCTGATTGTTTACCAATCTTTCTTAGTTTAAAAGATTTTAATGAAGATATTCGAGGGCAAAATCAAATAAACCTATTCAATTATCTGTATGAATATTTCATGATTCTTGGCTTTGCTGAAGCAGACATTGCTAGAGTCTTGTATTCTGGGAGAGCTTTAATTTTATTAGATGGGTTAGATGAAATTAATGACGCAGATGCCAAAAACATTATTCATAAAATTCGTAAATTTACTGACAAATATTATAAAAATCAAATAATTATTACTTGCCGCACATCTTCCCAGCACTATAACCTACAAAAATTTACTGAAATTGAAATTGCTGATTTTACTGAATCACAAATTGCTACTTTTGCAGAAAAATGGTTTTTGGTAGTTGCCAACCATTCTGTAGCAGAAGCCCCAATTTTAGCGATGAAGTTGATGCAAAAGCTAAAATTGCCAAAAAATTTACCAATTCTACAACTAGCTACCATACCAATTTTCCTAAATCTTATTTGCTTAATTTTTAAATCCGCAGAAGATTTTCCGGCTAATTTATCAGAAATTTGTAAAAAAGCCTTAGATGTCCTGTTAGTGCAATGGGATGAAGCCAGAGGTATTAAACGAAACCAGATTTATCAAGATTTTTCGTTGGTGCATAAAACTAAATTACTCAGTTACATAGCAGCCGCTTCCTTTATTCAGGGAAATTATTTTCTATCTGAAACTAAAATACGACAACTCATCGCTAATTATCTACGCCATCTGCCCAATGGGACAACTGATGCAGATGTTTTAGAGTTAGAAAGTGCAGCAGTATTAAAAGGAATTGCATCTCAAAATGGACTATTAATTGAAAGTGCCAGAGGAATTTATTCTTTTTCTCATTTAATTTTTCACGAATACTTTACTGCTAGAGAGATTGTTACAAGCATCAATTGCCAAAACCACCCAGAAATTATCAATTACTTTAGTGAAAAACGTTGGCGGCAGGTATTTTTATTGAGTGTAGAAATGTTGCAACCCGCAGATAATTTGTTATGGATAATAAAGCAAAAAATTGACAATTTAGCAACTAAAAATGCCAAATTACACAATTTTTTGGACTGGGTATACCAAAAATCTTCCATAGTTAATACGACTTATCATTCAGCTAGTGTACGTGCTTTTTACTTTACTATTGCCTTGCCTCCAGAACATCCTCTAGCCTGTAATCAAGATTTACCCATAGCTTTAGATCATCAACTTGCTGGTACTCTCGCTATCGATTTAGCATTGGATTTAGCTTTGATTCATGCACTTACCGTGAGTTTATCTATAAGTGTGGAGCTTTTTTTTACAAGGTTTTCTGCTTTGAGTTTAGCCCTTGATTTGAGGCATCTATTAGTAGACCAACCATCTTTACAAAAATCTCTGCAAGACATCAACGAACAGCTACCATCACCAGTTCAGGGGAGAGAAGCACTGAAAATATGGTGGCAGGCTAATGGTAAAGTTTGGGTAGAAAAGTTGCGATCGTTGATCATAGAAACTCGCCAAATTGGTCATGATTGGCAATTTAGCCCACAGGAGTGGCAATACATACAGGCGTACTGGGATGCTAATAAGGTACTTCTAGATTGTCTGTATCATGCTAGTAATGTTACGCCTCAGATGCGGGAGTTGATTGAGAAGAATTTATTTTTGATTGTGGGGGCTGAGGAAGAAGGACTGTAGCACTATCTGAAGGTATCTCTAATCCCTAACCTCTTGCAAATGTATTCTTCATCCTAGCTTTATCTGGTTTGAGCTAAATTACGGATGAAGAGTAATAGCCAGCTACTTTAGGAATGTATTTATGAGTCAGAATGAGAATAATATTCAGCCAAACATCAAGGAATCTTCCTCGCATTCAGGGGAGCGACACTGGGGTACTGTAGAAGTGATAGAGGAAGGGGAAAGCTATAGAATTAGCCGTGTGGAAATCAAGCCTAGACATGGTATTAAGCCACAAATCCATTATCACCGTAATGAACATTGGGTGGTGGTTTCTGGTGTAGCCAAAGTGACTTGTGGGGAGAAGGAAATATTGCTGAATCGCAATGAATCAACTTTTGTCCCAGCAGCTACTCTGCATAAGGTGGACAACCCAGGACAGATTCCATTGGTGATTCTGGAAATTCAAAATGGTGAATATTTAGGCGAAGATGATATTGAACGACCATTAGAACTTAATGTCGTTAAACCTGTACCTGAAAATAAAGCCGTTTAATCCTAACGTGGCAACGGCGAATGAGACACGTTCCAGCGCTTAACCCCATCCGTCTATACGGTGGGGTACTTCAAAACCATCCATCTTGTTCTAGGGTTTCAATTAGCTGTAACCCACGGGGGTCACCTACACCTAACAGTGAGGCTTTGGCATCTTCCCTCACTCCTAAATCTTGGTCTTCGGCAAAGGCTTGAATCAGGGCATCGATGGCGGTGGCATAGACTATGTTCGAGGGTAGTTCCCGGCACAATTGTCCGATTGTCCAGGCGCAGTTACTCCGCACAGCCGCTACTGGGTCTTGCACTAAGGCTTCAATTAACGGTGGTATTGCCCCAACAACAGCTTCATAACCTACATCTGCCATCTGTGCTAAGGCACTAGCAGACCATAAACGCACTGCGGAAATGTCAGTTCTTAAGGCATCTGCGAGGGGTGCTAAAGAACGGCGATCGCGGCAGTTTCCTAAAGCCCAAACTACACCTTTACGTACATAACCATTCCAGTCTTTGTTAAGTTGAGTAATTAACGGTTCTACTGCTTCTGGACTGGGATTGCGTCCAATACCATAGGCTGCACTGACTCGCACCAAGGGACAGGTATCAGTTAACAGGCGAATTAAATGGGGGGTAGCCCGTGTATCTTCAATATCACAAAAAGCACGTGCCGCTAGCATTCGTTGCTGCGGTTGGGAATTTTCGAGGAGGGCTAGCATCAATTCTGGATCGGGCTTGGCCACTTCTGACTCAGCAGTTAGTGGCTGCATTTTATCTAGGGGGCTTTCTAGCTCCTCCTCGGCATCGAGTAGGCTTAGGTCTTCTGCGTCATACATATTTCATTTAAATGCCCGACTGGGATTTATAGATCATCCCCCGTGCTAATAAGTCAAAGCTTGATAGGTCTCAGCTAAATTATTGTACACTTTATCATTGCCATCAATGACTGTTAACAGCAGGACAACTGTTGTAGTTAACAGGCTAGAGGATGCTTTTTATGCATTTAAGATAGGTGGGGAGTGGGGAAAGAGTTTTTATGAGGAAATTGGTTTGATCATCCACAAGGATTGGGTTTGATAGCCTAGCTGATGATAAAGACTTAGCGCCCCTTGGTTAGACTGAAAAACTTGTAATCCGATTTGCCGATCGCCTCTTTGAGTAGCCCAGTTTTCTACATACTTCATCAAAGCTGTACCAATACCCCGCCGTCGATGTTCTGGGACGACGTACAGCAGAAAAATGTGAGCATGGCGATCGCCTTGGATTTGGTCTATGGCGTTTCCTACCCAGACACAGGAGATGGGAGAATGGGGGACTGAGGGCAAAGCACTTATATAATTACTCTCCCCTGCTCCC
>NZ_CAWUDM010000027.1:0-67905 GCF_963920855.1 Nostoc sp. CCY0012
TAGTTCTTGCCTGAGAAGCTACCACCCTTAAGCTCTCAAAGTCAACACCCTAGATTGAACGCAGCAAAACCCAACAATTACAAGGTTTTTGGGTATTTTTTACACTGCGGCGTCTAAGTTACATCCCTTACAAAGGGGGACTGTGATTCTTTTCCCCCCTTTTTCAAGGGGGGTTAGGGGGGATCGAAACGCTGTTTGGCAACTTGATACGACTTATATGTACACGGTAGCCGACACGGAGAGGGGCAGATATATTTCGCGTTTTTAAAGAAAAAATAGGCATTTCAAAGCCTCTAACGCCACTTGCTACAAGTCGGTGTAGCCGACGACAGTCGCCACAAGTCGGGAAACCCGCCCAAGGCGCTGTCTCCCCAACGCAGTGGCTCCTCCTTGCAGGCTACCGTGTACACACAAATGATCTGATCCCTCTAAATCCCCCTTAAAAAGGGGGACTTTAAGAAAATTTCCCCCCTTTTCAAGCGATGCCCTGAGCTTGTCGAAGGGGAGGCTAGGGGGATCAAAACGATGTGGGACAGATGATAAGACTCATGTGTACAAAGTAGCCTTGCAGGGGAGAGGAATGGAAGCGGGGTTTTTTAGATCTGTCGAACTCACGTTAAGAAAAGTAGTAGACCGTCTCATAATATACATTGACATTAAAAAGCCCAGCTTCTAGGAGAAACCAGGCTTATCAAATTTGCGACTTTTCAAAGAAGCAGGGATCTAATCTGAGACTTATTTTCAGTAAAAAGACATAGTAACAACTATGTTCTTTATCTTCAACTTAGAATTCTAAATTGTTTACTAATTAACAAACATCAGCTTAGTCTAAAGCTGTAAAACCAGTAGAACCACCGGCTGCACGAATTAAAGAAGCTTCATCAGAAAGATTACCAGCAGCGTTAGTAATTGCGGCTGCTACTGCTGCTACAACTGGGTTAGCAGAAGCTGTAGCTGTGCCAGTGGGAGCGCCTGGGTCTATCAGCAATGAGAAGATAGTTTCAGTGTTATCTCCAGGAAGAGTACCAGCAGGAGAAACTATCAAAGCCCCACCGTAGTACATACCACTAGGTGCAGTCAATTCACCACTAACGCTTATAGAAGAACCGTTCATTCTAACTACGGTAGCAGCACCACGAGCAGAAGCGGGGCCTGCTTGAGCAGGAGCAGCCAAAACGTTACCAACAGCTACTAAACCTAACAGGCAGATGCTTCCTTTGATTACAGCAGAGATTTTCATTTGTTTGTTCCTCACAATTTTTCGTGTTGACGTTATCAATATAAATTGAGTTTTTAACAATCAGTTCAGTAATATTACTAGTTTTGATATTTTTCTCAAGGCAGTTCTAAAAAAACTAGTTTCCCCCCTACTCTACGAGATGTTTTCCACGTATACAGGGTAAAGTATTCAGTACATCTCACTCAGAGAGTTTACTCAATGAAATAAGTTTTACTGCTATTTATCTCAAATATTTACCGGACATATCTCAATCTTTAATTAGGTGAATAAAACACAGTTGTTCGACTGATTAAAAAAAGTCTAAAGATTTGAGATTATAGTTGTGAGTCCGTGAACTAAAAATATTCAGTAAAAATACTGTAGCTATTATTTTCTATTGAATATAGAACGTAAGTAGTTTAAATATTTTACTCTAAAAATTACAGTAATTAAGTAGGTGATTTGAATTAAAATTAAGCTGACTGAGCATAACATAGTATATACCAGTCAAGGGTTTAATGCGTTATTGATGAATTATACATCTGTAAAATAATTACGCCTTCCTACTTACCGCGTCAGTTAAAGATAAGGAGTATTTACGATTATCTTTCAAGAATATTCATGAAATAATGAATACACTAACTATAGTGAAGCTGTAAGCATAAACTTGTTGGTTGACAAACACAAAAAACTAAAAGTACAAATTATTGATTTATTTGAGTCAAGAGATATCCGGTTTGGCTCAAATTTTTGTGTACTTATACTATATTTACTTGAAACTTATGAAAATGCCACAAAATCAAATCTTTGATAATTCATCCATTTCAGCTACAGATTTACAAAATATAAGTATTGAAAATTATCTAAAAAATACACCATTAGATATTGTTTTTATTGATGCGGCAGTTTCCGATTACCAAAGTTTGATTGCTGGAATTACTTTATGCAGTCAAGTAGTTGTGCTTGATTCCCATCGAGATGGGATCACCCAAATTACTGAAGCCCTACAAGGAGGCAAATATCAATCAATTCACATTGTTTCTCATGGTGGCGAAGGTCGTTTGCAATTGGGTTCAACGCAACTGAATCATGAAAATTTGGCAAGTTATACCCAGCAATTACAGCAGTGGGCAAATGCTTTAACAGATGGTGCTGACATTCTTTTATATGGCTGTAATGTTGCGTCTGGGCAACAAGGGACAGCATTTATTAAGCAATTACATCTTTTAACAGGGGCGAATATTGCGGCTTCTAAAAATCTCACGGGTAGTGCTGCTTTAGGAGGAGATTGGCAACTGCAAGCATCCATCGGTGCAATTACAACCCAGGTTGCATTTCTTCCCTCGACTATGGCTGGTTATAGCAGTGTATTGGCTAACAATGATGCTCCTATATTAGACAACACTGGTAATCCCACTTTACCTGCTATTGAACGAAATATTACTGATGCTGCCAATATCGGCACTAAGGTTTCTGATTTAATCAACGGTTTGATTACCGATGTTGATGGAGATCCAAAAGCTATAGCTGTCACGGGAGTTGACAACACCAATGGTATATGGCAATACTCAATCGATGGCGGCGATTCTTGGATCAGTTTCGGTACACTATCAGATAGTGCAGCTGTTGTATTAGGTGCTAACCCACTATATAATGCTGGGTTTGGTACTGCGCCTAGTAGCCAAGGTTGGCTTTCATATAACAATCTTCCAGGAGCAAGTCAAAATTCTAGCGTTAGTGGCACGATTTTAGACACTACTGCTAATAGTAATATTTATGCAGGTTATAGTAACTACAACTTGTTGGGTCAAATGGTGAATACCGATTTCCCAGCATTGGATCGTGAAGGTGGTTATAGCATATCGTTTGATTTGCAACTGTTACAGGAATCACGTACTAATCCTAATCGAGCAGGATTCAGTATTATTGCCATTAGTAGCGATGGTACAAGAGGAATTGAATTAGGTTTCCAACAAATAGACTCCTCAACAGGAAATATTTTTGCTCAAGGCGATGGCATTACACCTAACCCTGGAGGACAAACCAATGGTATGTTCTTAGCAGCAGAAAATGTGTCATTCAATACGAATTTATCGGCAGACTATCGGCTTTTCGTTCAGGGTGACACATATCAACTGTTTGCTAATGATGTAGAAATTCTCACCGGGCCATTACGAGATTATACAAGTTGGGAACCGGATCAGCCTGGGATACCTGACCCTTATGGAATAGCAAACTTTATCTTTTTGGGGGATGATACCACCTCTGCCCAGGCAAGTTTTAACCTTGGTCAAGTTGTAGTTCAAAATGATACTCGCATTCGGTTCGTTCCCAATTCAGGCTACAAAGGTAGTGCTGATATTACCTTCCGCGCCTGGGATACTACTAATAATGTTGCCAATGGAACAACGGGAGTAGATGCTTCAGTTAATGGTGGTACAACTGCCTTCAGTACTGCTCAGGAAACTGCCAGTATTACTGTAAAAGTCCTTAATGGCGTGGGTATAAGTCCTTATGCGATCGCAGTAGGCGATGTCAACGAAAACGGTATCCTGGATTTAGTCACGGCTAACAATTTATCTAACACTGTTTCAGTGCTAGTAGGAAATGGTGACGGTACATTTAAACCAGCTACGACCTTTAGTGTATTAGGTTTTGGTGGTGGCGGGATTAGACCTCATGCGATCGCACTGGGAGATTTTGACAAAGATGGCGACCTCGATATAGTCACAGCTAACTATAATTCCAATGATGTTTCGGTATTATTTGGCACCCGTCAAAGCGATCCAGCTGGTTTTAGTCCTGCTAGAACTTTTGCAGTCGGAACCCGTCCCACTTCTGTTGCTGTCGGTGACTTTAATCATGATGGCAATCTTGACCTGGTAACAACTAATACTAATGCTAATAACGTCTCCATTCTTTTAGGAGATGGTAATGGTAACTTTGGCACTGCTAAAAATTTCCTGGTGGGTGCCAATCCTCGTTCTGTAACGTTAGGTGACTTTAATAATGATGGCAAGCTTGATTTAGCAGTTGCCAATAGTACTTCCAACAATGTCTCGATTTTACTCGGAAATGGTACTGGCGGTTTTAGTTCATTCGGTAACTCCAGTTTAAGTACAAACCCTTATTCAATTAGCGTTGGCGACTTTAACAATGACGGCAAGCTTGACCTAGTTACAGCCAACAATGGTTCTAATAATATCTCAGTTTTATTGGGTAACAATGATGGTAGTTTTCAAACAGCCCTTAACTTTGATGCTGGGTTAACTCCTACTTCCGTTACAGTTGCTGATTTCAACGATGATGGTGAACTGGATATTGGTGTAGCCAATGCTGATGCCAATACCACATCTATATTACTGGGAGATGGTAGTGGTTATTTTGAGAGTCCGATTGATTTTGGTGTAGGGACAGCACCTCTTTCTCTGACCGCAGGTGATTTCAACGGGGATGGTAAAGCCGATTTAGCAACAGCAAATAGTCAATCTGATGATGTTTCAGTCGTACTTACTACTTCTCTGACTCCGCCATTAAGATTAATCAACGAAATTTTCTTCGATTCCCCAGGTACAGATACTCCCAACGAATATATTGAACTACGTGGAACTTCTAACACTAGATTACCTAATGGAACTTACTTAGTTGCCGTTGAAGGTGATACTGGTAGCAACCCAGGTGAGATTCAAAATATTTTTGACTTATCAGGTCAGCAGTTTGGTAGTAATGGCTTTTTAGTTCTCTTACAAAAAAATAATAACTATTCCGTTAGTCCCGGTGCAAATGTCATCACCAATACTGGTACTGGAAATGGATGGGGTAATGGAACAAGAAGTTCTCTGGGACATCAAGGTGATGTTGGGACACCAACCGAAATAGAAAATGGTTCGGCGACGTTCTTCTTAATTCGTTCAGCTACTCTACCTACACTTGCAGATGATATTGATACCAATAATGATGGTATTCCCGACGGTGCTGTTTTCTCTAATTGGAATATTTTAGATTCAGTCTCTGTGTTAGATGGGACATCTGTTAACGATACAGCTTATGGAGCGATCGCGTTTAGAAAAGGCACAAGCGGTGGTTTAATTCAACCTGATGCAACAGTTGTTGATGTACCAGCAACCATAGGATATGTAGGGCGATCTGGCGATACTACCGATTCCACAGCTTCAGATTGGGTAGCTAGTGCAGTTACTGGTACAGCACCAAATTGGATGTTAGGTACTCCAAGTAATACATCACCCCAAAACTTTACTGGACAACCGTTGGATCACATTGGTACAACTAACTCTGCTTTTCCTGCTGATACAAATTATGTCATTTCCCCCAGTGCCACAACTTTAACCGAAAGTAACAGTGGTAGCCAAAATCTGACATTTACTATTACCCGCAGCGGTAACACTAGTGTTACTAATACATTATTTTATGTTTTAGATGGTACAGCAACTTTTAATAGTGACTATAACAGTCTAAGAGTTGCAGGTTTACCAACTAATAATACATCTAGTCATCTAACATTTGCTGCTGGGGAAACTATAAAGACAATTACGATGAATGTTCTGGGTGACACAATTTATGAACCCGATGAAACTATCACTCTCACCTTAAGTCATCCCAATCAGACAAGTCCCATCACTCCAGCGACAGTAACCATCCTTAATGACGATAATCAACCTACTATCAACATTATAAATAGAAGTACCAATGAAGCAATTGGGGTATTCAATTTTACTGTTAGTTTGTCTAATCGTAGTAGTGAAGTCATAACAGTTGATTACTATACTAGCAATAATACCGCCATAGCCGGAGCGGATTATGTGGCTGTATCAGGAACTTTAACTTTTTCTCCTGGAGATTTGAATCAAACTATATCTTTGCCAATTATTAACGATCTAATTGATGAAGATCTTGAAACTTTTTTTATCAACTTCAGCAATCCTACTAATGCCACCATTACCACTTCTCAGGCAACTGTTAATATTAACGATAACGATACAGCAGGTTTTGCCATCACTCCTAATACAGGTTTGGTAACTACTGAAGATGGTGGTACTGCTGACTTTGCTATTCAACTAACTAGCCAACCTACTGCTGACGTTACCTTAAATTTGAGTAGTTCTAATATCAACGAAGGTATTCTGTCCACGTCTAACGTCACTTTTACATCAGCTAACTGGAATACACCACAAACAATTACAGTTACAGGTGAGAATGATGGGATAGCAGATGACAATATTTTTTACGAAATTATCACTCATCCCGCAGTTAGTAGCGATCCTAAATATAATAGTCTCAATCCTGTTGACATTGAAGCCGTTAATATCAGAAGTGGCAACACAATAAGTAACATCATTGTTGGTACATCTGGTATTAACAACTTACAGGGAACTAGTTCAGATGATTTGATGTTCGGCTTAAAAGGTAATGACACTCTAGTTGGCGGTGCAGGTAGTGATATACTTTATGGCGGTTTAGGTTTTGATACCCTAACAGGTGGTGCAGGTAACGATATCTTTGTTATTGGCAGAAATCAAGATAGAGACACCATCATAGATTTCACGATTGGTGAAGATTTAATCGCTTTATCTAATGGGGTGACGTTCTCAAACTTATTGTTCACTCAACAAATTAATCGTACTTTGATTGAAGACGCTTTCAGTGGTCAGCCGTTGGCTTACGTAAACAATGTTTCATTATCAGCTTTGAACAATTCTAGCAATTTCATAATTTACTAACTGGCAGAAAGTTCCACTCAAGGCCGCTTTCCTCTACTATATGTAATGTCCCCCAGCTGTGTTAGCTCACTGGCTACCCTGAGATCGTCATGCCGAAATCAAAGAAGAGCGCCAATCCCATTGATTTGAACGATCCGCAATATTACATTAACCGCGAGTTAAGCTGGTTAGAATTTAACAGCAGAGTACTCCATGAAGCCTGCGATTCCCGCACACTACTTTTAGAACGTCTGAAGTTTTTAGCAATCTTCAGTGCTAACTTAGATGAGTTCTTTATGGTGCGCGTTGCAGCTTTAAAGCAACAGGTAGAAGCGAAAGTTGCCCAGTTAAGTCCCGATGGGCGTACAGCGCAACAACAGTTAGACGATATTAGATCAACTCTCAATCCCTTAGTTACAAAACAGCATCAGCAGTTTGACCAAGTACTGCAACCGTTGTTAGTCCAGCATGGCATCCATATTTTGGATTACATTGATTTAAATCAAAAACAGCGGACTTATTTAGATAACTACTTTGAAGAACAAATTTTTCCGGTTCTGACTCCTCTAGCCGTTGACCCTAGCCATCCTTTTCCCTTCATTTCTAATCTCAGCCTGAATTTGGCGGTGGTGGTCAAAAATCCAGATACCGAAGAAGAATATTTTGCCAGGGTCAAAGTCCCCAGCGTGCTACCGCGATTTTTGCCTTTACCACCAGAGTTGGGTACCCAAGAAACTGACAAGCCTATTCACTGGACTGGTGTACCTTTAGAACAGGCGATCGCTCATAACCTGGAGTTTCTATTTCCAGGGATGAATATCCAAGAATATCATCCTTTCCGCATTACCCGTGATGCCGACTTAGCACTAGAAGAAGATGAAGCCGATGATCTGCTGTTAGCTATTGAACAGGAACTCCGCAAACGGCGCATGGGTGGGACACCAGTCAGGCTAGAAATTAAATCCCAAACCCCTGACCCTATCCGTTCTCGGTTGTTGCAAGATTTAGATTTAACAGAAAGCGATGTCTATGAAGTCGATGGTCTTTTAGGACTAAAAGATTTAATGTATTTCATGGCTTTGCCATTACCCGAACTCAAAGAACCACCACGTCAGTCTGTAGTTCCTTCACGTCTGCAAAGGTTGAGAGAACCAAGTGTCACCTCAGATGCACTGGAAATGGAAGAAGGACAAGACTTTTTTGCCGTAATTCGGGAAAAAGATTTACTAGTCCACCATCCTTATCAATCTTTTTCGTCAACTGTGGTGCGCTTTATTACCCATGCAGCCCATGACCCTAATGTGCTGGCTATTAAAATGACCCTTTACCGCACTTCTGGGGACTCGCCCATTGTGAAAGCCCTCATTGCGGCGGCGGAAAATGGCAAGCAAGTGTCTGTATTGGTGGAACTCAAGGCACGATTTGATGAAGAAAATAATATTTATTGGGCTAGGAGTTTAGAAAGAGTCGGTGTACATGTAGTATATGGGTTAGTAGGCCTGAAAACCCATTGCAAAACTATCATGGTAGTGCGGCGAGAAAAAGACCGGATGCGCCGCTACATACACATTGGCACTGGCAATTATAATCCCAAAACAGCACGACTATATACCGATTTAGGGTTATTTAGCTGTCGTGAAGAATTGGGTGCTGATATTACAGATTTATTTAACTTTTTAACAGGCTATTCTCGGCAAAAGTCTTACAGAGAAGTGCTGGTTGCTCCTGTAAATATGCGCGATCGCTTTTTGGCATTAATTCAACGCGAAGTTGAAAATGTCCAAAATGGATTGACCGGGCGCATTGTAGCTAAAATGAACTCCCTTGTCGATCCACAAATCATTGCCACTTTATACGAGGCTTCCCGCGCTGGAGTACAAATTGATCTGATTATTCGAGGTATTTGTTGTTTGCGTCCAGGACTCCCAGAAATCAGTGAAAATATTCGCGTCATCAGCATTATTGGACGCTTCTTAGAACACTCTCGTATTTATTATTTTCACAACAACGGGCAAGAAGAAATATATATCGGTAGCGCTGATTGGATGCGCCGCAATTTAGATCGTCGCGTCGAAGTTATTACCCCAATTAAAGACCCAGATATTGCTAAAGATTTGCAAGAAATTTTGGGAATCATGTTAGCAGATAATCGCCAAGCATGGGAGTTACAATCCGATGGCAGTTATATACAAAGACGACCATCTGATAGCTTACCTGGCGAAGATATAGAAGCGCCAGAAACTAACTCACAACACACCTTGATGAATATGGCATTACGTTCAACTCATCTAGCCGCTAACCTGATTGATGCCAAAAAAAGTTACTTTTATACAGATAATTAGTTCAAGGGAGTTTTCTTTAGAAAACTTTAATATTTTGCCAACTTTTTTCGGAATTGCTATGAGTAAAGGCAATTTATTCAACCATAAGATAGAGTGATTGCTGGTACTTATTCCCATACACTGTAGGGAATGTTGTATTTTGCTTTCATTTTGTTAAATGTTGACGTTTCCTTGTGAGTTTACTACCTTGCGTGTTTTAGTGGTTGATGATCACGAACTTACGCGTCTAACCCTACAATTGGCTTTTTCTGGACAAGAAAACCTGCAAGTAGTCGGTTCAGCTGCTAATGGTCAAGAAGCGATAGAAATGGTTAAACGTTGCCATCCTGATGTAATTGTTTTAGATTTACAAATGCCTATCATGGATGGTTGGAGTGCTTCTAGTCATATCAAAGCCATATCTCCCAATACTCAAATACTGGCTTATTCTTCAATGGAAGATGCGACTTGTGCTGGAACTAAGCCCATGCCTAATTTTGACGATTTTTGCAAAAAAGATGTCCCAACCAGTGAACTTATTGCCTTGGTGAGGAAGTTAGGAGAACGTGCAGGAAATAATTTTAAATAGAAAATTAATTATGCTGCGAATTGCTGGGAAATTAACTCAGGCTTACTTCAAGTCAGGGATATAGAAAATATTTATAGAATAAGTCGCGTCAGCATAACCGTTATTTAGCGGTAGTACTGACGCATCTGTATATTTTGGCGAAGTTTAGTTGGTTTTAATTGGTGTCTGTCTCCGGAAGAGTACGTCTAAATTCATCTATCAAATCATCTAGTTCTTCCAAAGCCTGATTGACATCAACTCTCAAAATCCCCAAATTTGGCTGTTCCAAGAGGGTCAACAGGTATTGACGCTTACTTTCAACTACGGCAATTCTTTCTTTTATAGTCTGTAGATCCATTATTTTTTTCAGCCTTAAAATATCCTCAAATTTAAAGTTAACTCAAAATGGTGTGGCGATGGGGGACGAGGGGACCAGGAGAAATTACCGAGTGGCTGATCTCTCTCATCTCCTCACTCTCTGATTTGTTACCAATAAACGATGATAATAAAACTAAGGAATGCGAATTTAATAAAATACATAACCTCACCCTCAACCCCCTTTAGTAAGGCTACTGTGTACACACAAATGATTAAAAATTCTTCCAAACCCTTTTTGTAGGATATGTTGTCGCGTAGTGCAACGCACTATTCTCAATTCTTGGTGCGTTAGAACTAGAGTCCACAAGGCACCCTACCAGTTAAAAGCAAACGGGCGTAAAATTTTCCAGCCTTGTCTGTACACCGTAGCTTCGTCAGGAAAGGGGAAACGTTGAAGCAAGTCCCAAGAGGGGTAAGGTCAAAAACCAGATTTGTATGTTATTTAATTCATATTCCTAAAATGTTAAGAATTTATAAAATCCTAGGCTCATGTTACGCAAAATTTCTTTGGGGACGATTGGTTTAAGCATCGGTAGCATATTAACC
Source organism: Nostoc sp. CCY0012 (assembly GCF_963920855.1). Taxonomy (NCBI): domain Bacteria; kingdom Bacillati; phylum Cyanobacteriota; class Cyanophyceae; order Nostocales; family Nostocaceae; genus Nostoc; species Nostoc sp. CCY0012. Next base: position 10,750 of record NZ_CAWUDM010000027.1, read on the forward strand.
ATTGTTGGTTTTGTTGCTTATGCTGCTGATAATGCCACACTCAATCTTGTGGGTTTTTTTTACGGGTTTCCGCTATTGCTGGGAGGATTAGCACTCAAAGCTAATGAAATTAAGCCCATACCCTTTAGCGAAACTACTACGCCATCAGTATTAAGCTTGCGGGAGCAGCAAGCAACTGTCACTCAAAATAAAATTCGTAAGGATATCACCCGATATTGCTATGGTCAAGATGCTCATTTAGATGCAGCGCTCTCTTATTTGGGTTTGAGTCCCAGTGATGAAGAAAGACCAGTAGTTACAGGTTTAAGAGAAGCAGAAATTGGTGGAGCTTACGCCTTGATTTTAGAATTTGATTCCCCGCTGATCTCAATTGATACTTGGCAAGAGAAGCAGGAAAAAATGACTAAATATTTTGGCCCGGGAGTAGATGTCAAAATAACGCAGGTTGGGGAAGATCAGATTGAGTTAATGTTGATTGGGACTCAAAAGGCTGATTAGGTTTCAGGTAACAAGAAACTGGGATTAGGCATGCGTGGTGGGCGTGTCATCACGCCCCTTGGGGGTGCAGGCTTCCGCAGATAGGTTCAATCGGTTTGAGAGTTCAGGCGATCGCCTGGTACTAATGTGGTATTTTTACTTTTCTAATCTGACTGCGTACCACTGCAAATATTTGCCAGGCCCAACATCTAACTCGCAACTGGTGTCGATTAAATATTGGGCTTGTGCTTCTACTGAATCAAAATCTTGTAAATATGTAGGCAAGTTCTGATTACTCATCGTTTGCAAAACCAACTTTAACTTTGCGAATAATTCCTCTACTGTGAGAAATTGTTCTGGTTGGTTAGTCTCTAGCACAACAAAATTATCTTGTTGGTACATTAGTGGGTCTGGCATTTAGAAAAATTCTCAATAAAATTTAAAAATTTTGTACTACTTTAGGTAGTATACTGATTTTTCTGGGAAATAGTCACCTGCTTTATGTAAGTCAGATCAAAAATATTTATTTGAAATCAGAATTTTTACTTAATCTAAAGTTTAAAAAATAGACTTGATCATAAAGTTTATTCCTAGCTTGATATTAACCATATAACTTGTATGTAATTATGCCAAATATCAATTTCGTGGATGTTTCCTTTGAAAATGCATTGATTGCAGTCGGATAACCGCAGGATTGAGTATTGGCTATACTTTTAGGTTATTGTGGATATTTGATGTTTCTGCTCAGTTGGTGTCTAAAGTAACAGCAGAAGTCAAGAATTAAGCCTTACATTTGAAGTTTTAGACAATGTTGTAAGAAGACTTTGTTACCAGGGAAATATAAGAGTAGCAATTCGTCATAAACTTTTAGCCAAAAAATTTAGCCATTACTTGTGCATTGTAAATAAATTGACTATGCAGCCTATTTATCTTAATTTTTCTTCGCTTAATCCGCAGCAACTTACTTTTAACTCATCACACGAGGATGAAATCATTGCTGTTGCCCATTTTCATCAAAAGCTGTGGGTGGAGAGAATCACCAGTACCGCAAGGTGGAAATAAAGAGTTGTCAGTCATCAGTGCTAAAAATAAGCGATTGATGACAAAAAAAATTGATTTTTCTGGCAATCTGGCAGAAATCGAGCCACTCTTGTAGCGACAACAAAGATGATGCTTATTTGCTTTTTTCACAAATAGCTTTTTAAATCAAATGCTCACTATTCTCAAAAACTCTCATTCTCAAGTGATGTCGCAATGAGGTCCAGGTTTTTTCCCATTTCCTACTACCCGATACTCTCATTTTCAGTGGAACGCAATTCATGTCAGGCATAAGCCCATTTTCTTTACCTAAGCAACCTCCGGTGATTCTGGTGGCTGATGATGACAAGACCATCCGAGTATTGTTGCGTGAAGCTATGGAACAAGAAGGTTATCGAGTGGTCGAAGTTACCGACGGTAAACAGTGTTTAGATGCTTATGAAACCGTCAAACCAGATATAGTTTTACTAGATGCAATGATGCCCGTGATGGATGGTTTCACGTGCTGTAGGCAATTGCTACAAATTGCCAAAAACAATTTAATTTCAGCACTTGCCAATCTGGATACTGAATCGGCTGTAGGCAATACGATGATTTCCAAAATATGGGAACGCACCCCCATATTAATGATTACAAGTTTAGATGACGAGGAATCAGTAGACCGTGCTTTTGATGCGGGAGCAACAGATTACCTCACCAAACCCATTCATTGGGCGGTGTTGCGCCAACGGTTACGACGACTGTTGCAACAAGCACAAGTTTACAAACAGTTAGAGGCTGCAAATCTGGCTTTGCAGCATCTCGCCAATGTGGATGGATTAACTGGACTAGCTAATCGTCGCCGCTTTGATGATTATTTAAATACGCAGTGGATTAACTTAGTACAGAAACAATCTCCTCTATCCTTAATTTTATGTGACATTGATTTTTTTAAATTGTATAACGATTATTATGGTCACCCAGCCGGAGATGTTTGTATCCGCGAAGTGGGTACTGTTTTAAGTCAGAAGGCACAAAGAAATCAAGATTTAGTAGCCCGTTATGGTGGTGAAGAGTTTGCTGTGATTATGCCTAATACTCATGCATTTGGTGCATTTCATGTGGCAAAAGAAATACAAGCTGGAGTTAGAGAGTTGCAAATATCTCATCATCAGTCTGCTGTCAGTGAGTACATTACCTTGAGTATGGGAGTTACGACTATTATTCCCACCTGGGAAACTTCGCCAGGCGATTTAATTTTAGCTGCGGATAAGGCGCTGTACCAAGCAAAAGAACAGGGGCGTGACCGGATTATGCTGAATTGATGAGGGAAGGAATTATTTTCTTTCTTGTCCCTACTCCCTACTCCCTATTCCCTATTCCCGTACCCTTCGGGCTACTAACGGCTGATGCTCACGGCGAAGCCTACTCCCCATTAAGATGGATAAACGGGCAAAGTAAAGTGAAACCAAGCACCGCCATTGGGGGCAGAATCCACCCAAATTTGGCCGTAATGCGCTCGAATGATGCGTTGGCATAAACAAAGACCAATTCCATAACCATCTTTCCCTTGATCGCGTTGTAGTCGGAAATGGTTTTCAAAAATGCGATCGCGGTTTTCTATAGGAATGCCAGGGCCAGTATCACCAATACTGAATTGCACTTTTTGTGTGGTGCGGTGCAATCCGGCAATGCTAATGGTGCCGCCATCTGGTGTGTATTTAATGGCATTATCTAGTAAATTTACTATGACTTGACGTACACGCTCTGGATCTGCATATACGCACGGTAAATCCTTGGGAATATCTGTTTCAATCTTTTGGGATTTAGCAATGTAGCGATCGCGCAATTCTTCCAATACATCCAAGCAGAGGTTGCCAATCACCATTTTCTCCGGTATAATTGGTAACTCTGTATCATTGCCCCGCCCTACCTGCAACAAATCAGCGATCATGCGGTCAATTGTTTTAGTTTGACTACGGGCTTGTTTTAACAAATGCGCTGCCATCGATGGTTTCAGTCGCTGAAACTCACCAGTCTCTATATTGTAGTTAGATTGCAAAGTTTCAATAGCGATCGCGGCGGCTGTTAGAGGATTACGGAGGTCATGGGCTAACATCGCTATCACGCGGTCTTTAAATTGTAGTTGCTCTTGAAGTTTTTCTTTTTCTTGTTTTAAGCGAAAAACTTCGTCTGATAGTTTTATCAGTTCCGCAGAGACAGCCACAGAACGGATGGTTGCTTTAGGGGATAAAACCCGATTATTGTCATCTATCCGGTCTTCTAAGTCTTCTTGCAATTTTAAGTAAGCATCTACAGCAGTTTGCCAGCGAGGCCACCAGTTTTTTAACTGGGCAATGATATTACTCCCAGCAATAATTTGTCTGGGTTCTGGGTGAATTTTGATTAAGGCTGGCGTTGCTATCAACTTAAAGTGTTCTGCCAAATAAGGTTGTTGCCCGACATCGATAATTTGAAGTTCAAAGTTATACTCAGCCTGCAATTCTTTTAAGTAAGCACGGATACGCTGTACCTGTTGCCGAGACTTTGGTCGTCCATCGACAAAGAGCAACAACTGGAGTGGAGCCTCAGAATAAATAGGCTGATCCTGGGAAACTTGCATGTAATCGTGTTTCAGCACTGGTAACAACCTGGCGACGCTTCGCTTAACAGAAAGTAGAATGGACTGACGATTGTCGATGGTCGTTGTTTTTCTTCAATTTAATATCTATTTTAGATTTTTCATACTCCTATCTGATCGGCATTTTTGATATGAGACACATCTTTTTCAGCCTTTTGCTTCCTTTTTTGCTGGTTTCTGTTGCCAGAAACGTGCTGGCCGCTGAATATCAGTCTTCATCTACCCAACAACATCATCTTACATTTGAGCCATCAAATGAAAAATTTTATACTGAAGCTGGGCGACTGGTGCAGCGACAGATAGATTTGATTGCCCGGATTGAGCAAGCACTAATTAACCCAGATGCTAATCGGATGCGAGCTGTGGGAGGGCAATTAACGGTTCAAGTCAAGACTGTGGAAAATTTTCTCCACCGTCAACATAAAAACTCGCACACTTTGTGTAGCAAGCAAGCAGATTTAGCGAGAAACTTAGTCTCCTTACCTGACCAGTTGACTGCATCCCAAGCTCAAATTTACTGCTCTTTGTATGCTTCTAGCCAGGAATTATTAAAACTTACCCCAGTGCTAGACCGATTATTATCTCGACGTGGTGAATTAGCTTTAGTCAGACAGCTACCCCTAGTTACTGGTGAGCATCAATCAGACCCTGTGCTTTCCATTGCACCAATGCAGTATCCTCATCTGAGAAAGCTAGCCACACCTTTCTCTACCTGGGAACCAAAGTCACCGACCGCAGCATCTGCACCTTTACCAGTAATTGGTAGGACGGCGAAAACCGCCATAGCTAATTATGTACCGCCTGTACAACCTGCGATCGCTGCACCTGAATCATCTTTGACTACTCTGGCTACTGCCAAGCAAATTTTGGCGGCGACACAAAGTTCATTTCCCCCAGAAATCCGTTTTACAGATCCTTGGGAAAATGCTAGTATCCTTGATCGTTTCGCCTACGACCTCGATCCCCAAGAATCGCAAAGTTACGCGAAGTTTTTGGAGTTGCCCCGTACTGGTATTTTCCGTGTACTACAATATTCAGCTTACCAACGGCCGCTGAATACTCTCCGGAATAGACTGCAACCCAGCGTTAATGAACGCTACCCTTTCCCCTCTTTAGGTGATGCTCAAAAGAGATTTAATCCTAGTTTAGCACTTCAGGTGCAGGGAGAACGCTTTCAATTAAGGCATCCAGGAGTAGATTACAGTTTCATGGTGGATGTAGGTGATGTCCCTTTAGAAAAGTTAGATGGCAAACTGCAAGCCATACACTCACCCATGAGAGAATTTTTGCTCAACTACCAACCCCCCCAAAACTTAGATGCTTTACAACTAGACAGAAGGCGGTTTTTGACTGGCAAAGACCAGAACTGGCAGCAAAAGCAGACGATTTTAGCCCATGCTCCAGCTAAATTAAATCATACTTATGTGGTGCGATCGCTGCAATTTCAGATACCGGAGAAGATGTTGAATGGTCAACCAATTTCCCCAGAACAATTACAGCAAATCTCCAGCAGTGACATCATCCTGGCATTTCGACCAGTGCGCCGCCGTAGTGATGGTAGCTACACAGTACTCTGGCGAGTATTAAATCAGTTACCCACACCACAAATACAACAATAGAAACAATTAAAAACTCTAAAACATCGTAAATTTAATCAGTTTCGCTGTTCTTCAACAATTTTTATTGCCGCTGACACCTGAATGTCTCCGGGCCATAACCCAAGATTTTATTTGTTGACTTTACCCTAGTTGTGACTGTCTACGCTAGGGTAGGAATTGAGATGTGATTTGTGATTTACTGTGCTTTTGCGTAAACGTCCAGCCGTCTTAATGAGTTTGGCTGTCTTAATGACCGCATTAACAGCCTGTGGTAACAGTCCAACCGCCAGAAATCTGGAACAGTCTTTGGCACCAGATCCCCTGCTTAAAAATAATCCAAGTTTATTTGGCGCTGTGCAGGATAATGAACCACAAACAGGAGAGAATCAAGCCACCGCTGATTTACCGGCTGACTTTCCCTCAGAAATTCCCTTATATCCTAATGCCCAACTACAAGAAGTAACATCTGCGAGTGGCTCAGAAGAAAAAGTGGAGACTCGCTGGCTAAGTTCTGACCCCAGTAATTTTATTACTAGTTTTTATAGTGAGCAGTTTCAAAAAAATGACTGGCAAATTTTACAACAGCCAACAGATGAAGTAGATGGCTTTGAAGCACGTCGCCAAGATTTACAGGTAAAGGTGACTATTCAGCCACAATCAGTAACTAATCCCCAACCCAATCAACCACAAACAGCCACTGCATTACTCATTGAGTACACATCTAATACAACGACAGCCGCACAACCAACTCCCAAGACAAATCCTCAAGGCGATAATTCTAATGTTCTCGGCCCGGTGCTACCTGATAACTTGGCGACACAGCCAAGCGACACATCTGCTAGCCAAACAACTGCTACACCAAAATCTCAGGAATTTAATGATTTAAACAAAGCACCCCAAGAACTGCGACAATATATCCAAGATTTAGCAGCTTTAGGTGTTTTGTCTGTAGAGTCTCAGGCAGTTAAGAACAACTCTAATGATGCCACAACCAACTCATTTGAACCCAATAAAAATATTACTCGTCGTGAATATGCCCGTTGGCTAGTTGCTGCTAACAATGCCATATATGCGAATAATCCAGCTAAACAAATTCGCCCGGCATCAGCAAGCGCTCAACCAACTTTTAGTGATGTATCTTCCACAGATGGGGATTTCTCTGTCATTCAAGGTTTAGCCGAAACTGGTTTAATCCCCAGCCCTTTATCTGGAGACTCCACCGCAGTTTTATTTCGTCCTGACGCACCACTGACACGAGAGCAATTGATTCTTTGGAAAGTTCCTTTAGATGTGCGCCAAGCTTTACCTACTGCCAATTTAGAAACAGTTAACCAAACTTGGGGTTTCCAAGATTCAGGAAAAATTGACCCCAAGGCATTACGTGCAGTGCTGGCTGATTTCCAAAATGGTGAACAATCGAATATTCGGCGAGTGTTTGGCTATACAACTTTGTTCCAACCTAAAAAACCAGTGTCTCGCGCTGAAGCTGCTGCGGTTTTGGGGTATTTTGGCACTTTAGGTGAGGGAATATCTGCTGCTGAAGTTTTGAATGTCAGGCGATCGCAGAACTGAGGTTAATGCGGCTAATTCACATCTATTCAGGGAGGGTAGGCTATTTGTCTACCCTAGACTAAATTTTTGGCATTGTCACTTTACGAATCCTTCAAAAAAAACCTGTACATAATGAAGTTCAGGTAAACTTGTGGATTCCTAGTGAATCTACCCTATATAGTACTTTCAATATTGACAGCAATATTAAATACAATTACGCAAATCAAGATAATTGAAATTGCTTGGCTGTGCAATAGTTCATCAATACCGTCAGTACATTTATCATTTCTGATAAATATTACTGAAGCTGACTACATAGCTGCAAACACCACAAAATAAATATGAAAAAACAATTTATTGCCGCCGGATTTGTCGGCTTTTTTTTCCTGTTTCCAGTCAAAGGTTTAGCTGCTAATTTTAGTAATATTTATATATTTGGTGATAGTCTTTCTGATACAGGAAATATTTTTAATTTCACCCAAAATCTGGAGAATCAATTACCATCTGTACCCCCTAGTCCACCATATTTTAATGGACGTTTTTCTAATAATAAAATTTGGGTAGATTATGTAGGAGAGACACTAAATTTAAATCCTATTCCCTTTAGCGAAAATCCCAACATTTTCAACCAGAGTATTAACTTCGCAGTTGGTGGTGCTAGTTCAGGTTTTGGGAATGCTGTTGTTCCTAATGTGCCGTTACCGGGAGTATTAGAACAAGTAAGTTTATTTACCCAAACATTTCTATCGACGAATCCGCAGGTTGATCCAAATGCTTTATATGCTGTGTGGGGCGGTGGCAATGATTATGTATTTGGCACAGATCCTAATCCTATTAACACAGTTCAAAATTTATCAAATGCACTAAATTTGTTAGCCACATTTGGAGCTAAAAATATTATGGTATTTAATTTACCAGATTTAGGTAGAACTCCTTTGGCTTTAGCTACTATGGGATTAGCGCCAATATTGACCGATATAACAGTCGCACACAATACGCAATTAGCAACAAGTCTAGATATTTTCAAAAGTAATCAGCCTGACATTAATGTGATTGATGTTGATGTGTTTTCGTTGTTTAATCAAGTTGCAGATAATCCCAGAAAATTTGGTTTTACAAATGTAGCTATCCCTTGTGTAGTAGGTAGCTTGATTAGCATAAATAGTGTGTGTGATATTGAACAGCAAAATGATTTTCTGTTCTTTGACAGTGTACATCCCACAACACGCGCTCATAGCCTAGTAGCAGATGCAGCATTATTGGCACTTGAGTCTAAATCTGTGCCGGAACCTGGAGCAGTATTAGGGATGTTGGCTGTTGGTGCTTTAGGTGCAGCAGGTGTCCTCAAGCGCCAACAAAAACAATCAGCTTTTACTCAAGCAAATCCGGTTCTTGTCGGACAATCATCTCATACAATGGTTGAAAACTAAACCAACCCAAATTATGTGACCCTACCTGAGCATGCGCTACACTTGCATACTCAGGTTTAATTGGGCTAGGTTTACCAACCGCCTCAGCTAATAATTGTGCTTGACAAGAGCGCTCCATTGTAATAAACCACCAAGCAGCCTCATCAATTGAATGACCAACTGTAAGTAAACCGTGATTTTTCAAGATAATGGCTTTGTTACTACCTAAGGTCTGAGCAATACGTTTACCTTCTTGTAGTTCCAATACCACACCTGTATAGTCATTAAACAGGCTATGGTCTTGATAAAAAGCACAGGCATCTTGGGTAAGGGGATCGAGGAGACGACCGAGACTAGACCAGCTTTTACCATATATTGAATGGGCATGAGCCGCTGCCACTACGTCGGGACGAGCTGCATGAACTTGGGAATGAATAGCAAAGGCTGCTTGATTAACTGGATAATTGCCTTCAATCACTTCACCTTGCTGATTAACTAAAATTAGGTCACTAACCTTAATTAAACCAAAGTGCATCCCCAAAGGATTAACCCAAAAGCATTCAGTGTATTCTGGATCGCGTGCAGTAATATGACCGGCAATACCTTCATCAAACCCATACCGCGAAAATAAACGCAATGCTGCGGCTAGTCGCTGTTTACGATGTAGGCGTTCTTCTTCAATACAAGCAAAAGTTGGGAGTTGGGGAGTCTTCGGCTTTTCTTGGGAGATAACTTGCATATTGCCTTTGGAATTTGTCTTTTTCATTAAAAATCTTGATATCGATGTGGGATTATCAACAGTTATTTCAAATCATTACAGAATTAGTCATGCACCATTCTCCGAGTGGTGTTGAAACAGAAATTAACCAATTTTTGATGCAGCGATTTGCCGCAATAGGTGTAGAAGTATGGTGCGATCGCGCTGATAATATTATTGCGAAAATTCCGGGTAAAAACCCAGAAAGAGCGATTGCTATCACTGCACATAAAGATGAAATTGGGGCGATAGTCAAAACTGTCGGTGGTGCAGGTCGTGTGGAAGTCCGGAAACTAGGCGGTTCATACCCCTGGATTTACGGTGAAGGTGTTGTGGATTTACTAGGAGACAATGAAACTATCAGCGGTATTCTCAGTTTTGGTTCCCGCCATGTCTCCCACGAATCTCCTCAAAAAGTGCAACAAGAAGATACTACTGTTAAATGGGAAAATGCTTGGATTGAAACGAAACTCACGGCGGCTGAATTAGAAGTAGCTGGTGTTCGACCAGGAACTAGAATGGTAATTGGTAAGCATCGCAAGCATCCCATCAGGTTAAAAGATCACATTGCCAGTTATACATTAGATAACAAAGCTTCTGTGGCTATTTTGTTAGCTTTGGCTCAAACTTTAAAGCAGCCAGTAGTCGATATTTATTTGGTAGCCTCCGCCAAAGAAGAAGTAGGAGCAATTGGGGCGCTATTTTTTACCCAAAACCAGCAGTTAGATGCTTTAATCGCTTTAGAAATTTGTCCTTTATCTGACGAATACCCTGTAAAAGATGGCGAAAGTCCGGTGATTTTGGTTCAGGATGCATATGGTATATATGATGAAACCTTAAATGGGCAACTGCGCCATAGTGCCAAGCAACTGGAAATGCCGATACAACTGACAACTTTAAGTGGCTTTGGTAGCGATGCCTCCATTGCTATGAAATTTGGTCATGTCGGTCGCGCTGCTTGTTTAGCCTTTCCCACACAAAATACGCATGGTTATGAAATAGCTCATTTAGGTGCGATCGCTAATTGCATCGCGTTGTTAAAGACTTTTTGCGAAACGCACTTTGAAGAGTAAATTACCCACTCAGATAACACTTGCTCTTTAATATGCGATCATATGTTTTATCCAAGCCGATGACGGGATTCGAACCCGTGGCCTGCTGATTACGAATCAGCTGCTCTACCACTGAGCCACATCGGCAGATACAGCAAATAATTGTAGCATAATTTCTTCATGGTAAAACCAAATCCTCAAAATCGCCTGAATCCAGAACAATATGCTCGCCTCAAAGCGGAAATGGCAGCGCCCTATCGTGGCTTGCGGCAATTTCTCTATATTGGTTTTGGTGCATCTGGTTTGATTGGCGCATTTATCTTCTTTTTTCAAGTGCTGGCTGGGCGAGATGTTGATAGCGCATTGCCTAATTTAGCGCTTCAAGTCGGAGTTGTGGCACTGATGATCTTTCTTTGGCGCTGGGATCAAAGTCGGAAAAGACGTTCGTAGATGTCTCAAAAACTAACTTACAAAAAATTAATAATTAGTGTTTTTTGACTATATTTGGTTTAAATAATATTCATATTTTTCCAACATATAAAAAAAATATTAGAAAATTTCACAAATCAAAAATTTCTGAGAAACTGGAAATTGTTCAAACGGGGTCAGTCAATATAAAGACCCTGAATATAAACCCAAATCCATTTAAATGGGTTTACCCATATTTAAAGACCCCAAAGTTGATAAAAAGCAAAATTTTGTGAGCGCCAGATGAACAAATTGTCAGTCTGGCGCTGTTAATGTTTAAGTCAGAAGTTTGTTTACTGAGCCGTAACTAAATATGGTGAAGGAATTGGTTGGGCGCGTCCAGCATTAACTAGTGCTTGGTAAACAAAGGCAGCAATTTCGGCTCTTGTCGCCGGACGATTAGGATTGAGTTGCCTAGCGGTGGGATAGTTAATCACTAATTGGCGTGTAGTTGCAGCAGCAACAGGGCCAATCGCATAATTAGGAATTTGGGCAGCGTCAGTGTACACAGAAATTGCATTCTGATTACTAGCAGTTAAACCCAGACCATTAGCTAAAGAAACTAATGCCTGTACTCTGGGAATTTCCTGCTGTGGTTTAAAGGTACCGTCAGGATAACCAGCCAAGTACTCACTGCGGTAAGCAGATTGAATGGCATTGTAAGCCCAAAAATTACTAGCCACGTCTCTAAAATTAATATTTGCGCGTTTAACTGGTGGTGTCAAAGCTTTGGTGACAATAGTGGCGAATTGAGCGCGGGTTACAGGGTCATTGGGTTTGAATGTGCCATCAGGAAACCCAGCAATAATACCTTGTGCAGCTAAGGCTTCAATATAAGCTTTTGCCCAGTAACCTTCCGGCACATCTGCAAAAGCAGTTTGTCCAGTGGGGAGGTCAACAGCAGCAGCCACAAAATTGACTTGACCAGAAATGCGACTTTGATCAATATCGTTGCCAATAGCCAGAATTGTATTGCTTCTAGTGGCATTGTTCACGTCATGACGAGCATTCCCGCGAATCAGGTTACCACCAGGATTTTCATTGGTACCGAGGTCTGGTTGAGCATTGACAGTTGCGACAAGACCATCCCGTTTATTATTTTGAATTACATTCTTACGTAATATGGGCCGGGCTGATTCTGAGATAAACAGACCGTCTTGATTTTGGATAATTTGGTTACCCTCAACTAAAGGTGTAGAACTACCACCGATGGCTAAACCAAAACCAGTATCCTGAAACAAATTATTGCGAATTTCACCTTGAGAAGTTCTCGCTATGGAAATCCCGTTCCCTTGGTTTTGCACAAATAGGTTATTTTCTACTCTGGGATTACTGGTACCCGTAACAAAAACTCCTTCTCTAGCACTGTTGGTGAAAGTATTATTTGTAATAGTGGGATTACTAGATTCTACCCAAACCCCTGTACCACGGGGATTTTGGTTCGTGACCGTCACGCCAGAAATAGTACTATTGTTATTAGCCAAGATGGTAATATCTTGTCGGGCAAAGGTACGACTGGTGTAAAAACCACCACCTGTAATTAAGACTGCTTGACCTCTACTAGATTCGTCTCCCCGTAAGGATACCCCTGGGTTGAGTAATAGAGGGAATTTCTCTCCGGTGTCGCTATTATAAGTCCCTGGTGCTAGTTGAATAGTTGTACCTGATTGAGCTTGGCTAAGAGCGTAAGTAATTGTTCTATAGGGCGTTGCTTCGGTTTGACCAACACCAGCCGTATCTGCACCAGTTGTAGGATTTACGTAAATTATTGTTGCAGATGCCGGAACTTGGGCCATTAAAGTTGTGGAAGTAGCTTCTTGCTGGGTAACACCAGCATTTGCCCCACTGGTTAATAATGTAGAACCTCCAGAAACAACTAACAAAGCTGCTAGTCCGGCTCGTAAGGGTAAAAGAGATCCGAGAGAATTATGAGAAATCAAACGAATATGTTTTACAGAAGAAATGTGAAAACCCCGATATTTCATTGTTAGAATCTGTGGTGTGCTGAATTAAAGTTGGTTAAACAAGGTCAAATATAGCAGCTACTTAGCTGTCAAGCCCATGCCAAACTATACCGGATGACTAGCAAATAATCAGCTAAGTTTCGTAAGAAAACATATTAATATTTTTGTGCAAATCTCAAAATCTCCCCAGTTTAGCCTAAATAATCAAGCGATCGCCATAGCTAAATTTGCTCACCATTAACTAATGACGAGCTACATCAGCAGTATAAATTTGTGCCTGAGAGCAGTGGTTTTCCGAAGATAGATACCTAAAGCCAGATGTCCTTAATTGGTAGCAATAGATATGATCCTCAGAACAACAAACCTGATGGTAATTAGGAGAAATGCGTTATCAATTTCCGGTACTGCGTCGAGTCTTAGTAATAGTTAGCACTTGTACTTTCTTTTTCAGCACTCCCGCCTTCGCTGCGGAACGAGTAGTGCTAAGGTACGGAATCCTGCGTGAATCAATTTCTGTAGAGGAGTTATCAACTTTTGCGAAAACTGGGGAACTTTCACGTTCACTACGAGTAAATTTTGCCTTGGCTCGACAAGATCCCCAAGCAATTCGTCCATATTTAACGACACCAGTGCAGGTCAACGTGGTCACTTTAGATAGAGTATTAAATAGCCCGGTTGGTAATCTTATACTCGATGAGCTGAGTCAAGCGATTCACACACCATCACGGACAGCCGACAGACAAGCTTTGCGCGCCGCTTTAATACTTTCTGCTAGTGAAGATGGGCAGATAACGTTGATGGAAGTAATTGAAAATTATCCCACATCAGATGTAGAAATTGACGGCGATCGCTTGGGTAATGCATACCGTCAACTTCGTCGCTTGCAAACAGGTATACAAGATTTTCTGAAATTTTAATAAGCTAAAGTTTCTAAAGTTTCTCGTAAATATTTTTGTACCTGCTGTTCTAGGCGAAGTCCCTGTAATTGAGCATCATGTTCTAGTTGCCAGCGTTGAAAACCGGAACTAGTAGCGATAGCGCATTTGAGACTATACCAAATTTCCGGATCAGCAGAGAATGGGCGATCGCTAGCAGATGGAATTTGAGCCATAGTTTCTCATTCCTTAGTTTTAAGTTCAACAGTTACGGCAGTCATCATTTTCAGCAGATACAACCCTGCCTACATGAGACAGTGCATAATTTGCTTAATACCTATAAGGATTACTTTAGGGGTTTTTGGGGGTCTGTGTTCATCCTGCTCAGAGATGAAAACAACTGGGGGATAATTTGGTTAACCCGTACACCTAAAATCGTGAAGTCCTGCTTAATCTTTTCTAAAGATAATGGTTCTAGGGCGGCAAATTCTGTGTCATTGGTCACTAAAACTCGCGCCACACTCACGGGAATTTGTAAAAATAAGTTACTAGCAAAAAAGGCTAAAGCAGCTAGCAGTAGACCCAAGCTGCGCCACTGGGGTAAAAATTTAGCTAAATTAGCTACCTGTGGCACCATTTGGTAAAGTTGCCACAACACCCCAATTAATAATATTGCTGCTGCTAAGGATAAAAAGCGATTTAACTTTGTCTTAATTAAACAGAGAATTTTCCGCTGTTGCTCAGTTAAATTTTCTGGCTTCAGGGCCACACCCAAAATAGCAAAAATATAAAAAGGGCGGTGTAACTGCATCCACAACAGTGGGATCACACCAATGCTGGCTACGAGGAACAGCTCTAACCATACTGGCAAAAGCGGTTCACCCACAGACAAAAATAATAAGCACATTACCAAAAAGATTGGTGTAGCCGCTAATCCAGCGATGTGAATCCACAATATAGGTTCAGAGCGAAATGAGGCCATATCAAATGTGTATGTGCTTGATTCACCGAAATTTGCCTAAAGGGGAACCCACCTTTCTACAGACATAGGAAGCCATCTCTAGAAAACTTGAGCTATTCTCAGTCCTGTGTGTACAGGGTTTAGCTCGTGCTGAGTTTTGAGTTTTGAGTTTTGAGTTGTCAACCCAAAACCCATCACTTTTACTCATGACCCAGCACTGAGTACCTAGCACTACTTCGTTAAGGTGAGTGTACGACGCTTGGTGACCATCTGATAGGCTTCAATGAGGTCACCTTCAACCCAGTCATGGAACTTATCAATGTTGATACCGCACTCGTAACCGGAGTTAACTTCGCGCGCATCTTCTTTCATCCGTTTGAGTGAGTCTAGAACACCTTCGTAGACGACTTTACCGCCACGACGTACTCGCACTTTGCAGTTGCGAACCAGTTTGCCAGATTGTACGTAGCAACCAGCCACTGCACCCCGACCAACTGGGAATACGGCACGAACTTCGGTTTGACCAAGGGGTTCTTCCACCAACTCTGGTTCCAGAAGTCCTTCTAAGGCTCCTTGAATATCTTCCAAGAGTTTGTAGATGATATTGTATTCCCGCACATCTACCCCAGCTTCGTCGGCTGCTTGTCTAGCGCCACTGGCGTAGGTGGTGTTGAAGCCAATAATGACAGCTCCACTAGCTGCGGCTAGGTCAATATCTGTTTCCGTAATTTCCCCAGCAGTAGCCAATAGCATCCGAATTTGGACTTCGTTTTGGGGGATTTGTCTGAGAGATCCCACAATTGCTTCTACAGAACCTTGTACGTCTCCCTTCAAGATTAAGTTGAGTTCTTTCAACTCGCCTTCTTGTGCTTGGGCTGAGAGTGTTGTTAAAGTCACACGTCCCTGTAACAGACGGGATTGACGTTGCTTGTCTGCGCGATCGCTTGCTAGTGTTCTGGCTTCTTTTTCGTTAGCAAAGACCTCGAAGTCATCACCTGCTGCTGGCACATCACTTAAACCCAGTACCTCGACAGCAAAGGAAGGACTAGCAATCTCTACTCTTCGGCCTCTGTCATCAACCATCGCCCGGACTTTACCAAATGCCGAGCCGGCTACTAGCATATCTCCTACATGCAGGGTGCCATTCTGAATTAGCAAGGTAGCAACTGCTCCTTTAGCTTTATCCAGATGTGCTTCAATGACTGTTCCTTTAGCCGAGCGATCTGGGTTAGCAGAAAGTTCTCCGACTTCGGATACCAACAGAATCATATCTAAGAGGGTATCGAGGTTTTCGCCCTTAATGGCACTCACAGGAACCATGATCGTCTCACCGCCCCATTCTTCTGGGGTGAGGCCATACTGAGTCAGTTCTTGTTTCACCCGGTCTGGTTGTGCCCCTTCTTTATCAATTTTATTGATGGCTACAACAATGGGTACGCCGGCAGCTTGAGCATGGCTAATGGCTTCCACGGTTTGGGGACGAACACCATCATCAGCAGCCACTACTAAGATGGCAATGTCAGTAACCCTTGCTCCCCGCGCCCGCATCGCTGTAAATGCTTCGTGTCCAGGAGTATCTAGGAAGACAATCTGCTGTGTTTGTCCTTCATGTTGCACATCTACATGGTATGCACCAATGTGCTGGGTAATACCACCAGCTTCGCCAGATGCTACTTTAGTTTTGCGAATCGAGTCGAGCAAGGTTGTCTTACCGTGGTCTACGTGACCCATGATCGTCACTACTGGCGGACGCCGCTGGAGTAGTTGCATATCCGCCACATCCAGCATTTCTGTGACTTTGCGCGCTTCTGCTTCTGGTTCGGCGGTTTCGACTTCTATTTCTAGCTCTTTACCGACCAAAGTAATTGTGGGAATATCCAAATTCTGGGTGATACTCACCGCCATGCCTTTGAGGAACAGGATTTTCACAATCTCTGTGTCGGCAACAGCCAAAACATCAGCCAGTTCTTGCACTGTCAACGGGCCTGTAACCACTACCTTTTCGGGACGCTCACGCTTGGTTTCGACTTCTTGACGACGGTTGTGGTCGCGGCGAGAAAAGGATCTTTTCGCTCTGGTAGTGGGCGCACTAATAGTTGCCGCACCAGGCGACTGTGTAGGACGAGCAGCTTTAGGTTTGGGGGGACGGGCAATAGAAAGACTAACCTGGACGATAGCTGGTGAATTTGCATCTTCGTCGTCTAGTAAATCGTCTTCTTCAAACTCATCTTCCAGGATCGGTTTGACCCGCTTGCCTTTAACACCTACTTTGCTCTTTTCTTTGATTTCGTCAATGATTTCTTCTTCTTGCCACTTTTTACCACCTTTGGCTAGACGCGGTGGTGTGGGGCGTTTCAAATCTAAAAGTTCGGCTGCAACCGGATCATTTCCTAGATCAGCTTTTCCGGGTGCGCCTGACATCGGTCTAGGCGGAGTAGCCGTTGGCATTGCTGCTACAGGTTCCGATGGACGTACTGGGCGGCTAGGTCTTGGCCCATCTCCAGTTGCTGCTTGTCCGGGAGGTCTATTGCCTCTAGGCTCCGGTCTGGATGGAGATGATGCAGGACGAACCTGTTTTTGCACTGGAGCTTGTGGGGTATCCGTGCCTGTCGGCTTTGCAACCTTCTGCTTGGGTTGATCGCGTTTGAGTATGGGTTTCTCTGCCGGACTTAGCTGTTCAGTGGCAGGGGTGCTGTCCGCCGCAGGTCTGGCGGGTGGAGACACTAGTTGAGGTTTTTGGGGTTTTTCCGGTTTTGGTCTGTGTGGAACCGTTTTTTCCGGTTTTTGCTCTGCTATTGTTTCCGGTGCCTCTTCATTAGAAACTTGATCTGCTTGGGTAATTGCAGGTTCTGGCGAGGTCTCAGATTGATTCCGGGGTACTGGTCGAATTGGTGCCGTCGGCTTCATGGTTGAGACTGGTGTATCGAAGGGCCGTGGAGGTGAAGGAGGATTAGCTGTGGCTTCGCCATGCAAGCTATCAGACGAAGCAAGTTGGTTATCCGTAGCAACTGACGCCTCTGGGGCGTTGGAGGTAGTATTTCTCAATATTTTGGGTTTGCGAATTTCCAAAATTTGCTGTTTGTGAGGTGGAGCTGGTCGATTGCGAGAGCCAGTGTGCGGTGAATTTGGTTTATGACTGGTTGCACCTTTGGTAGTTACATTGGTAGCCGCCAGTTTTTCGGCAGCCGCTCGAATGCGTTCTGCCTCTGATTCTGAAATAGTGCTGCTATGACTTTTGACCGAGATACTGAGCTGGTCGCAAATTGCTAATAGCTCTTTGTTATCCAAATTCAATTCCTTTGATAATTCGTAGATTCTAACTTTGCCGTTGTTCATCCACTCTTCCCCTTTAATTTACAGTTTTTTAGCGGATGGTTGCCTGGTTTTCGACATCTCCATCCTTTGATTACTGTTTTTAGGTTGCCCTTGGTGATTTTGCCGGTGCCTCCAGTCAGGAAAGAGAGATGTTTTGGTTTAACTCTGGCATTTCCACCCAGGATGATGGTTGATGCCAGGCTGCGCCTGAGCGCTACCAGGTTGCCATTTTTGTGTTTTTTGTTTTGCTGATTCTGAGTCTTCCACAACACAATCGAGTAAAACTTGTTGGGAGTATCACTTTGCTACTCTTTTTGTGGAAGAGCCGCAGGCTTACACACCCATTTACTATTTTGCCACTAACCCTATCAATTGCAGAGAATGTGACTCAAGCACGATGAAGTCGGCTTTCGGCACAAGTACTCTGGGCATGACCACCACAAAGTTTTTCAACTTAGTTTTGATTTGGGGTATGGCTTTGGGCTAGACGTTGCCACAATGTTTGGTACAGTGTTTCTGGCACTGATGCATGTAGCGATCGCCCTAGTCGATTTTTTTTCTGAGCTGCTTGTAGGCAACTCATTTGCGGACAAATATAGGCAGAACGCCCCATGCCCTGATCTAATTGTACCTTTCCAGATGGAAAGACGCGGACAATCCGCCAAAAGTCTTCTTTCAAGCCTACTTTGCGGCAACTAATACAGCGCCGATAATTCGGTTTCATTAATCTTATCTGACTTCTCCCCAGGGGACACGCTAACGCCAACAGGTAAGCAATCTGGATGTGAAAATAAAGTTGTTATGATCAATCTTTCACTTACTTATGATAAATTGCCTGATTCCTGGTAATCATTGATGACTAATTATGCTGTTAATAGTATCATCTCTCCCAGAAACTGAGAAATTAGAGAAATTAATCGCGATCGCTTGTGTCAAAAGACTCTTCTTCTAGTTCTTCCTCCTCTAGTTCTTCTTGATTTTCATACTCTAGCTCTTCTAATTCCAAATCATCTTCCTCTGGTTCATATCTGGATCGGGAAGCAGCAAATTTAGCATCTTCGCCTGCATAGTCGTACTTAGCTTTATCTTTAATATCGATTTTCCAACCAGTGAGACGAGCTGCCAAACGAACGTTTTGCCCTTCTTTGCCAATTGCTAAACTTAGTTGATCTTCGGCTACTAGTACGTGAGTTTGTCTAGTTTCTGGGTCCATAAGGCGGACTTCATCTACCCTGGCTGGACTTAAGGCATTAGCAATATATGTAGATGGGTCAGGAGACCAGCGAATCACATCTATTTTTTCACCACGTAATTCGTTGACTACTACTTGAATGCGCGATCCCCTAGCTCCAATACAAGCACCCACTGGGTCTACATCACGGTCGAGGGTATCTACTGCTATTTTAGTCCGGGGGCCTACATAACGGGAAGGGGGATTGGCCTCTCGCGCTACAGCTACAATCCGCACCACTTCATCCTCAATTTCTGGGACTTCGTTGGCAAATAAATAAACCACTAAGCCAGCATCAGCCCGAGACACGAGTAATTGAGGGCCCCGTTGTTGACCTTGGGAAACTTTTTTGAGATATACCTTAAACGTAGCATTTGCTCGATAATTATCGTTGGGCAATTGTTCCCGTTTTGGTAATTCAGCTTCCACTTCTGGCTGACCAAAGTTACTGGTTACTGCCAAAATTACTGATTGTCTTTCAAACCGCAAGACTCTAGCTTGGAGAACGGTGCTTTCTAAGTCTTGAAATTCTTCTTGCACCATCTGGCGTTGCTGATCTCGTAGTTTCTGCGCCAGTACTTGCTTGGTTTGCATCGCGGCCATGCGCCCAAATTCCCCTTGATCTGGGGTCACATCTAACACAACAGAATCGCCTAATTGTGCTTCGGGAGCAACTTGTTGCACTTCATCAAGAGATATTTGATGATCAGAGTTATCAACTGCTTCAACGATGCTTTTAGTGGAAAGAACGCGAAACCCTTCTCCTTCAATATCGAGTTCTACTTCAAAATTTTCAAAATATTCTTCATCAAATTGTTTTCTTTCTAAATTTTGGGCGCGACGATAACGTTCGTAGCCTTTGAGTAATGCTTCTCTAATAGCGGATTGCACTGCTAGACGAGGCAAATTGCGCTCGCGGCTGATACTTTCAATTAATTCTTTTAATCCTGGTAAACTAACCATTGACATAAGCAATCTCCTTTAAAATTAAGTGCTAGGGACTAAGGACTAGAGACTAGTAACAATAAAGCAGGTAGAAACTCAGCATCAATAAGCATTAAAGAATTAAGGATGTAGAGAAAGGTTTTACTCTATTCCCTAATCTCCATACCCTAATCTTTGGCCCCTAGCCTCTAGCCCCTATTTTCCCGTTGATCAGCGCTCCTCTAGCTGCACCTTTGTAATGAGGGTGCGGGGGATTTCAATGACGCGACCTTTTTGATTTAAGTAAACAGTTGTTTCGTCCCGGCGAATCAGTTGACCAATCCACTCTTGTTGTCCATCGTAGGGTTGGGAAGTGGAAATGATTACAGGAAATCCTTTGAAGGAAATAAATTCCCTGTCGGTTATTAGTTGTCGTGAAATTCCCGGACTGGACACTTCCAAGACATAAGCGTCTGGAATGATCTCTGCCGCATCTAAGGAAGCTTCCAAAGCACGACTCATCCGTTCACAATCACTCAGACCAGTGTCTTCCTGGGGATTACGAATATCTACCCGCAATACTGGTGGACGCTGGTTAGTATGAAACACTATGCCAACGACTTCCAAGCCCAGTTCTGCCGCTACTGGTGTTGCCAAATCTATAATTTGTGGAACTAAAGGATGAGTCATGCGAAATTTCAATAAAAAAAGTGGGCGTAGACCCACTTCCTGCGATAGGGATATCTTCCAAGAAGTCTTGTGACGAACTAATAATAGTTCATCTCTATTCCGAGTTTAGCGCATTTCTTTCATAGTCAATAGTCAAGGAAGAGGAAAAGGGGCAGGGGTCGGGGGGCAGGGGAGAACCCCATAAATAAAGTTAGGGGCTGGAAATAAGGACAAACTATTTCTCGTGCTTCGCATATAGAAATAAATCTTTATTTCTAATTTTCATAAATAAATTTAATTGCTCTGTTTCCTGTTGGCTCTTAAAATCCTGAATCCTTCCCCCCTGCTTCTTCGGTCATGGGGAAAAAACTTCATCCTTGCTTCCTCATCCCCCTGATTTGTCTCAACTTTCCCTTTTCACTGGAAGAACAGTACCTTGATCGACCAAGGGTGCTTGTGTTCTTAGCTTTCTAGTTTGTTCTAAAATTTGGTCTATATCTTCTTGGGATAGGCGTTGGACGTAGTTGAGTTTGACTTCTTCTAAGAAATCAGCAAGTAAGCTTTGGATTTCCTCAAGTACATGTTTTTGCTGCATTTCTTCTCCCAAGGCGGCGGTAAAGCGTTGTGCTAGTTGACTAGAAAGTTGCGCCCCTTGAGGATCTTCCATCGCAGCAGTTACGGCACTATAAAGGTTATTTGTGATTTGAGTTGCTAGTTGTTCGCTGAGTTGGGTTTGCATGTCTCCCATTCCAGGAAGATGGTGCAGGTTACGGTAAATGGGGGTTTGATTCAGTCCAACTGTAATGTTGTGGCGTAAAATGGCAACGATTTCTGGTTGAATTTTGGGTAGCACTTGATAGACGATTGTTTGCACGAAAATACCTGCGATCGCTTCGACTTCATTGATATTGTTAATATCTATGTAGGAACGTAAATTTTCTTTTGACGATAGCCAACTGGTTAAGTCACCACGCCGCACTGAACCTTGAATCTGGTTAATTACTCTAACAACGACTATTTCTGTAAGCTCCTCGGCAAAATTAGCTAATATTGTTTGGTTTATTTGCTGCTGCAATGGTTGAAGATTCAATAACCGCGATTGGTTAAGACGAATGATTACGGGGATGATTCGTAACCACTGAACAAATGGTAGTAGCAGAAATATATCGTACCAACGCCACAAAATTGCATTTACCCAAGTAAAACTGGGATGACGGCGACGCAGATAGAAAGAACGTGCCAGCAACTCGATGCCAAAAAGCAGGATAAAGGGTAAATCAATGCGCCAAAAATCATCCTGAAGTTCCCCATTTTCACCTATACGGCGAAAGTAGTTGGTAGCTATTAAGGGGCGGATTTGTCTGTTAAAAAAATTAATTTCTTGGTTCCAGCCTTGTTGCGATAAGTACTCTGGACTCCAAAACGTAGAAAAAGACTGTTTTGCCGATTCGATACCGATGCGATCGCGCATTCGATTTTTGGCTTTTTCAAAATTGCCACTTTTATTGACGGCTGCGAATGGATTACTGTCAACCATTTCGTTGCTAAGACGGTCAAGTTCCTCTAGTTTAGCCTTGGCTTCTGGTGAAGTTAATCCAGTCTGGCTTACCTGTTCTTGGAGTGCATCTACTCTATTCAAATAATTTGTTGTTTCTCTGTGGTTTTCTATACCTTTGATAGGGTCATAAATCTGGGTGATTTGGGGAAAATTTCGTAAATAGAAATCCCGCCAAGGCACGTAACTCAAATCAAACAAAACTAAGCATAAATTTACAGTGGCAATCATTGCCATTAATCTTTCAAAGACAAGGTTTTGTTGTTTTGGTGACTTGCGATTAGGCATTTTTAGTTCTTGATTATACATCTGGAAAATGCGCTTTTTTTAGCTTCAGATCGATGCTGCCCATCATTACTGCTCATTTAAAATACTTCTATAGGAAGATGGCAAAAAAAAGATTTTATACATTTAGTTTAGTTTAGCTAATAGAACTCACATTAATCAAAAATTATTAATAATCAAGAATAAAGTATTTAACAAAATGTAAAATTTCTCTGTTAACCTCTAGATACTTCTGAATACTGCTGATTTAATCCAAAGGAGTTTTTCATATGTGGTGTGATTTTGGAAAAACCAGCATGACGATTGCTGTTACTTGCGTCGTAACAGCTAGTTTGGTGGTAGCAGAAACAACTTTTGCTACTCGTCAGCGTAACTATACGCCCCAGGAATTTCGGGCTGTGTTACAGGGATTGGGCTATAACGTTAAGGTGACCAACGGGCCCCTCACGGACAAAGAAACGAGAAAGGCAATCTCTGAGTTTCAGACAGGGTACAAGTTATCTGTGGATGGGATAGCAGGCCCACAAACCCAAGATTTTGCAGCTAATATCGTCCGCATTTTGCAAGCAAATTTAAATGTAGTATTGCAACCTGAGACTCCCTTACCTCGTGATCAATTCTATGGTAAGCAAACAGAAGCAGCTGTCCGAGAGGCTCAGAAAAAGTTTGAAATGGAAGAAACTGGCATTGCTAATTTGCCATTCCGCCAAATGCTGAATGAAGAGGCCAGGAAAATTATAAGTCAGCCAACACCAACGCCGACACCAACACCGACACCGACACCGACACCGACACCGACACCAACGCCAACACCAACACCGACACCGACACCGACACCAACGCCAACACCAACACCGACACCAACACCAACACCAACGCCAACGCCAACGCCGACACCAACGCCAACGCCGACACCAACGCCGACACCAACGCCGACACCAACGCCAACACCAACGCCAACACCAACACCAACGCCAACACCAACGCCAACGCCGACACCAACGCCGACACCAACGCCAACACCAACGCCAACGCCAACACCAACACCAACGCCAACGCCGACACCAACGCCGACACCAACGCCAACGCCGACACCAACGCCGACACCAACGCCAACGCCAGAAATAACACCAGAAACAACACCAGCGCCAACGCCGGCACCAATACCATAAGCGTCAAGCCCTATCAAGCCCTAGCAGGTAAGCTGTCCTTACGGCCGGCCTAGCCTGCCTTGGGCTGCTATTGCGAATTACGAATTTTAATTGGGTTCTTCCATTGGTCTACCTTTGGGCGACGGTAGAATGGGACGCCGATCATCATAGGGCATGGGAATATACTGAACGCTGGGTCGTCCCCCTTGTGGTTGTGGATACAAATCCATGAGTTTGTAAATAGAAAGCGGTAGTCCTACGGTTATAGGTAGTCCCATTTCTGTGGCTTCTTCAACAGTGACGGGATAATCATGAGTGACACGTCCTGTTGTCAAAGCTTCGATAATCGGTTCAATATTTTCTGGTTGAACTTTTTGTTTAGGTATATTGTCTTTTAGTAGAGTCCGCACAAAGCGCTGTACTTGTTGAATAGCCTTTCCTGCAAGATCAGCCATAATTAGAGTTTGGTCATCAATATCACCGATGGGTTTATCTGCAACCACTTTTAAAATACTAGCTGCCGGATAGTTACCTAATTGGGGATCAACTGGCCCTAAGACGGCGTTGGCATCCATGATAATTTCATCAGACGCCAGGGCAAGCATTGTACCGCCACTCATGGCGTAGTGAGGCACAAACACGGTGACTTTGGAAGGGTGACGAATTAATGCCCTAGCAATTTGTTCGGTGGCTAAAACCAAACCACCAGGGGTGTGTAAAATTAAATCAATGGGAACATCGGGCGGTGTGAGGCGAATTGCCCGCAATATCTGTTCTGAGTCTTCAATAGTAATATAACGCGAGAGAGGGATTCCCAGTAAACTGATGGACTCTTGACGGTGAATTAACAAAATCACCCGGCTTTTGCGTTCTTGCTGAAATTCTTGCAGGGTACGTAAGCGCCTAGATTCCATTTGGCGCTTTTGCCAGAGGGGTTGTAAGGAAGTGAAGATTAGGAAAATCCAAAATAAGTCACCAATACCAAAGCCCATATAAAAATTGTGTAAAAATAACGGTTGTTGTCATTATTGTGACAATTTTTAGGCGATCGCATGTCTATCTAGAGGTTTAACAATCCTTGCCAGAAGTCCCCTATAGTAAAAGCCGGGTTTTGATTACCAACTGGAATATGGGAAAATACTTATGGTTGTTGACCCACCCACACGGCTGCAAACAACAGGCAACAGTAGCGGTAGTACGCTTGCCAAGGTAACTAGTGTAAGAAAGGGGGAAAGACCTCGGTCACTGGTTCGCATGATTATCTTCTGCGGTAAAAGATCAGCCATACACAGATGTACGTAACAGTAATCAAACTGCCTGCGGGAGGCGGGTAGCTGCGCGGGTTCTCCCTTTGAGGAGATAAACGGTGCAAACCGAGAGACGCTGTGTAAGACTCAGACCGGATTTGGTTCCGGGTACTCAGCAATGGGTACGCCCAACAGAGCAACGGCGAGTGAGACGCAAAGCCCCAGACGTAGCGTAAGCGGATTCTGTGGGTACTTCACCTCAGTTCATCAGGATTTACACCCAACTGTCGTAACCGTTCTGCTAGTTGTTCGGATTTTCTGTTGGCTTTTTCGGCTTCTTGTTCGGCAATTCTAGCCCGTTCATTAGCTGCCGCAGTTTCTTCTGTAGGTTCAGGAATCATTTCCCCTTCTAGGGTAAACCACCTTAACCACAGTTTTTCAATACTTCTAAATGAACCTTGCCACAAACCTAAACTTAAACTGATTTCTGGCATGGGTAAACGTCCATTACTAAAAGTCATGGGTTCATAATGACCACCGACTAACTGAAATGCTTGAAGTTCATTGGTGTAGCGGCTAAAAACGATGTGGTAAGGAATGCGGAGAATATTTTGATAAACTTCCCATTTACTCGGAGGTTGATTGATTTTACTGGGTTTGTTACCTAAGTCTTCATCTTCTGTTCCAGGTGATAATAATTCCACCACTACAAAAGGATTTGCTGGTTCTTGCCAAGTTACATAACTTAAACGTAAATCTTCACCTTTATAGAGTTTTTGCACACCGACAACGCCAAACCAATCAGGGCGTTTGTACCATAAAGGATGCTGAACGTCATAGTAAAGATTTAGGTCGGCCGCACTATAAACTAATTCGGGATTCCAGTTAGTTGGCTGGAAAGTTAAATATAAAAGTAAAGGTTGTAAAAAATGAAAATCGTCTGGCAAACCTGGTTCCTCTGGGTTATCACTGGGTAAATCATACATTGTGGGTAGGGTTTCCCAAGGTGGAAGCGGGGGATCAGATTGGGGGATATATTTAGGGAAGATAGTCATAGTAAATATGTGTTAGATATGGATAAAAAAAGCTCAGTATGTCAATAAATTTAGAAGTAATTTAATGAAAATTTTTTATTTAATTGAAGACCATAGTTGATGTATAGACTGACATACTTTATGCCAATCATTTGGTTTTAAAATTCCTAATTGACGTTCTAATAAATTCTTTTCAACTGTGGCAATTTTATGCAATCTTACGATTGAAGGACGCATTAAACTTGCTTCCTGCCATTCAGTAATTTCAACATCAAAAGCTGTTTGATTTATTTGACTTGTAATTCTTGCCACGACAACATCATTATCTCCTGTATTTAAAAGTAATAGCGCTGGACGCAGTTTAAAGTTTACTGCATCAGAAAAAGGTAATTTAAGTAAGACAACAGAGCCAATTTGATAATTTTGCATTGCTTAAATCGTATCGTATATATCATCATCTTCGTTGTATCCTTTTAATAATTGCTCGGATGTGAGACGATACCAAGCTGTTTCTTCTCGTTCTTCTTCTGTGGGTTCATTGACGAGAAGAATTACTTTTACTTGCTGGTTATTTGTTAACTGTTGTAGAACTATATCTGGTAATTCTATTTTGCCTTCGGTACTGATGTTTGCTGGAAATTCGTATGCTTTCATTTTTTTCTGGGCGATATATGACTTGTAAGAAATTAATATTTAACAAATTAATATTTATGTCTATTACTCAATTTTACTGTTATTACCTAAATATAAGTAACTAGCATCATGGTTGTCTCGTGTTGTCCAGATCCCCAACTTTTTTGAAAGTCGGAAATATCAAAGATATTGAGGATTTTTATGGGATTAAAATAGCGATCGCAAATTCTTCAATGGCAAAAAGTCTAATATTGTGGCTCAATTCCTGCGGCGCGTAGTTGTGCTGCTAGTCGTTCAGCGCGTTGGCGTTCTTGTTCGGCTGACTCGAAACCCCAAAGCAATAGGTTTCCCTGTTCATCCCACCACCGTAACCACTTTCCTGTCCGATTTTCACGAGTTCCTTGCCATACACCCAAGTAGAGATTGATTTCTGCTATCCAGTACAGCTGGTTGTCGTTTGCTGCTTGCAACACGTACCGTTCTGTTTCATCTAAGCGATACATCTCGAATTTACCGCTATCTGGTGCAAAAATTATGTAGTTTGGGACTTTGAGAATTCGTTCGTAAAAAAACCATTTTCCGGGGGGATAGGTAGGTTTGACAGAATACTCTGTTCCGTCTGGATCGGAAATAAATTCCATTACCAGCAAGGGAATTTCACCCTGGAGTTGGGGGGTATAACTGCGAATTATTTCTTCTCTATTGACACTGATTCTGGGAATATAGGCCCAATCAGGGGCTTTAATGACAATTTTGCCGTTTAGGGTGGCACAAATGCCATAATTCGTTGTTATCAGGGTATTTTCTGGGACTTTTTTAGCTATTTGTAAGCTTTCGGTTAGTGCTGCGGCTAAAGCTGGTTGGTTGATATTGTCCACTGGATCATTTGGTAGCTTGTAATCATCGGGAAGTTTTTCCCAGGTGATTTGGTAGTTGGGGGTGATGATGGCTGTCATGTTTAGTAGGAAGTAGGGAGTGGGGAGTAGGGAGCGGGGGAATGCTTCTATAAACTGTCCCCCGTAATCTGTTTCTATTCGTCGTCCTCTATATCTAAGTCCTCGCTTGTCAGTTCCTGATGGGGGATGGCGGCGATAATTGCATCTATTACCTTGGCAACCGGTAAAATCTCGATATCATAGTCAGGATATTTTTGCCCTTTGGGAACGATCGCCCGTTTAAATCCGAGTTTGGCTGCTTCTTTTAACCGCAGTTCCATTTGGGATACCGATCGCACTTGTCCGCCTAACCCGACTTCACCGATTAATACTGTGCCGGGATCAACTATGCGATCGCGGAAACTAGCAACGATGGCGATGGCAATTCCTAAATCTACGGCTGGTTCTTCGACGTTTAATCCTCCGGCTGATGCAACGTAAGAGTCTAGTTTGGACATGGGAATGCCTACCCGTTTTTCCAATACGGCGAGAATCTGTACTAGGCGGTTGTAATCTATACCTGTCCCTGCACGTCGCGGAGAAGGGTAACTGGTAGGACTAACTAAAGCTTGCAACTCTACAACGATGGGGCGAGTCCCTTCGCAAGCTACAACAATGGCTGTCCCTGGTGCGGGATCATCACGGGTGCCTAAAAATAACTCTGAAGGGTTGGAAACTTCTCGCAGTCCTTGTTCCACCATTTCAAAGATGCCGATTTCGTGAGTTGCACCAAAGCGGTTTTTGACTGTTCTTAATAATCGATGCGAGGCGAAGCGATCGCCTTCAAAATACAATACTGTATCTACTAAGTGTTCTAAGACTTTCGGCCCGGCGATCGCTCCTTCTTTGGTGACGTGTCCGACAATTAGCATGGTGATATCTTCATGCTTTGCCACCTTCATCAAGGCAGAAGTACATTCCCTGACTTGGGCTACAGAACCTGGTGCAGATGTCAGTGCTGGAAAGAACACTGTTTGAATACTATCAATTACTGCTAAATTAGGCCTGAGAGAATCTATTTCTCGTAAAATCTCTTCTAGGTCTGTTTCCGGTAATACATATAAATCCGCATTTTTACCTTCTTCAATTTCTTCTAAAGACAGTGTTTTTACTGCTATTTTGCCGTTGTCATGATGCTCATCATCTTCATCATTAGGTTCATCACTAGGCAAATCAGGGATTTTTGATACTCCCAAGCGAGAGGCGCGCAATTTTACCTGTTGTCCTGATTCTTCCCCAGTTACGTAGAGAATGCGGTATCTCTGCGCCAGTTGGTTTGATACTTGTAACAGTAAAGTAGATTTACCAATTCCGGGATCACCACCAATGAGAACCATCGAACCGGGAACAATCCCACCCCCAAGCACCCGATCTAGTTCACCATAGCCTGATTCCCATCGGGCAATTTGGCGATCGCTAATTTGATCAAATGTCAGCGAAGCTCGGGCTTTTGCTGGTTTACTAGGAGGTTTGCCGTTGTGCTGATTTGTTTGCCAATTACTGATCCCGCCTCTAGAAGGTATATCTACTGATGATTGGATGGAAATCTGCTCTTCTAGGGAATTGTAGGTGCCGCAAGCTGGACACTTGCCAAACCACTGGGGAGATTCTGCTCCACACTCATTACAAACGTAAAAGGTTTTAGGCTTTGCCATTCTTAAAAGTTATTAAAAAATCTTAATTTTTCCTTAATTTTTTGCTCAAAACTAAAATCGAAGAATGGTAAGAGTTAGAGCTTTTTTCCAATCAATTCATGGAATGATATCTTAATATTATGGTATTAAAAATTAATCATGAAAAATTTTAGTTAAGGAGCGCTGAAAAACTTGGAAAGTCATAAAGAAAAAATCCTGGTGGTAGACGACGAAGCCAGCATTCGCCGGATTTTGGAAACGCGCCTTTCCATGATTGGCTACGATGTGGTGACAGCTGGCGATGGGGAAGAAGCTTTGGAGACGTTTCGCAAAGCTGAACCTGACTTAGTGGTTTTAGATGTCATGATGCCTAAGCTAGATGGCTATGGTGTGTGTCAAGAATTACGTAAAGAATCAGATGTCCCCATTATTATGCTAACAGCCTTAGGGGACGTTGCCGATCGCATCACCGGTCTAGAATTGGGTGCTGATGACTATGTAGTTAAACCATTTTCCCCCAAAGAGTTAGAAGCGCGCATTCGCTCAGTACTGCGCCGAGTAGATAAAACCGGGACTTCTGGGATTCCTAGCTCTGGGGTAATTCATGTTGGTAACATCAAAATAGATACCAATAAACGGCAAGTCTACAAAGGTGATGAGCGGATTCGGTTGACAGGAATGGAGTTTAGCTTGCTAGAGTTGCTAGTCAGCCGTTCAGGAGAAGCTTTTTCCCGTTCCGAAATTTTGCAGGAGGTATGGGGTTACACACCAGAACGTCATGTAGATACCCGTGTAGTAGACGTGCATATTTCCCGTTTGCGGGCCAAGTTAGAAGATGATCCTAGTAATCCCGAATTAATTCTGACAGCACGCGGTACTGGTTATTTGTTCCAACGGATCATTGAACCAGGAGAGGAGTAGGGAGATGGGGAGATGGGGGACAAGGGGACAAGGGGACAAGGGGACAAGGAGATAAGGAGATAAGGAGATAAGGAGATAAGGAGATAAGGAGATAAGGAGATAAGGAAAAGTAATTCTTCTGAATGACCAATGACTAATGACTAAATCTGATGCTAATCGAATTTTGCGGCGTCTACCCTTGGCTGTAGGTGGGTTAGGCGCTGTACTTTTGTTGATTAACCGTTTATTGACACCAGAATTAACTCAGTCCCAAGCACGTGGGGATGTGCTGGGCGTAATTTTGAGTGCAGTGTTGATTTTAACGGGTTTAATTTGGCAGCAAGTACAACCGCGATCGCCTGAATCTGTAGAATTAATGGGGGAAGAAGGTTTTGTCTTAGCAGCAGATTTACCACAAGCCGTGAAAACAGAATTAGCTTGGGCATCCCATTTATTATTGACTAATACAGTCACGCGATCGCTTGTAGTGGTTTATCAAGGCAAAGTTTTGTTACGTCGCGGTATTCTGGCTACTAAATCTGAAGTTGTACCAGGGCCAATATTAAAACGAGTACTAGAAACACAAAAGCCGATTTATTTAGTCGCTTTATATGTTTATCCGGGGCGAGTTGAATTTGATTATTTGCCAGAAAATACTCAAGGTGTAATTTGTCAACCAATTGGTAACCAAGGTGCCTTGATTTTAGGGGCTAATACTCCCCGCAGTTACACCAAACAAGATGAAAATTGGATTGCAGGCATTGGTGATAAATTAGCAGTTACTCTCAAAGATATTTAATTTTATATTGTTAATTGTTATTTCCTCGAATGGTAACAACAGCACCACTGGCAGAAACCCGAACTTTGCTAAAAAATATTAGCTGGCAGACATTCAAAGCCATGCTATTAGATATGGGCAATGAACGCAACACGCGATTAGTTTATGACAATAAAATAGTAGAAATCATCACCCCACTTATGCCGCATGAGAACTCAAACCGCCTGATTGAAGGCTTAATTCTTGTGCTTTGTGAGGAATTTGGCTTAATCGCACACTTGAGAATCACAAAGTACAACACCAATCTAAAAATTACAAACTATGCAATTTATTTATTGGCTACTAATTTTCGTGATGGTTGTAGGAATCATTGGTTCTGTGGTTCCTGGTATCCCTGGTAGTGGTTTAATTTTAACCTCTATTATTATTTGGGGCGTGATTAGTGGTTCCTTTGCCTCCATTCAGATACCCCTGATTGTCATAGTCGTAGTTTTACTCCTCAGTATTGGCATTGAATTTTTAGCTAGCTACTTAGGTGCAAAACATGCAGGTGCTAGCAAGTGGGGACAAATAGGTGCAATTGTCGGATTGATATTAGGATTTTTTGGTTTACTACCAACTCTGCCTTTTGGGGGCCCCTTGTTAGGAATATTACTAGGGCCACTACTAGGGGCAATTATTGGTGAATTTATTTACCGACGTGAATTATGGTTGTCTGTTAAGGCTGGAGTAGGAATTATTGTCGGTTCACTGGTGGGAAATTTGATTCAAGGGGTCTTGGCGATCGCAGCAGTGGTAGTTTTTGTAGTTACAACTTGGCCTCAGGTATACGGCGCGTAAAAATTTGGTATACTGTAATTACCCCATCCCCCAGAAGCCTGGTTGTTCTTGAAACAACTGGGCTTCTCCCCTTTGGGCCTTCAATGAGGTTGGGTTAAGGTGTTCCGCGCCTCAAGCACCAAAATAGATCAGAGCAAAATGGTGATTTGCTAGCGATCGCCTCAGTAATCTAGGATTTCTATTAGATTTGTGCAATATACGTAGGATATACGTAGAATGAGCTTTGCCCACAGTATCTAGGTTTTGCTGGGTAAGGGCCATTCTATACACATATCAATTTTTGATATTCAAAATAGCAACAGATGGATTGAATATAACCGCACAGAAGAATTTGTTACAGAATGATTTGTTGAGTGACGTTTACCTCTCTCCCATATCGTTATTGGCTTCCACTCTCCTAGGACTTACGCACTGTACAAATTTATTATCTTGTGCATTAACGTAAATGCGTCGTTTCAGGCTTTTATTAATCATCCTTTGATAAATAGCGATCGCCTAAAAAGTGTCGATAAATCAAGGTTTAATACCTGAAATCCACACCACATATTTGGTATTTCCTGTCAATGCGTAAGTCCTAAAAAAATTAAAATGCTGCCACCGATTAATCTGGATTAACTACAATTCATATTCCACTTTTTAAACTGGCACAGTGGGATATTTATTAGATTATGTGGGTTGTTAACAAAAACAAAATATTGGTCTGGATTAACTACAATTCATATTCCACTTTTTAAACTGGCACAATGAGATATTTATTAGATTATGTGGGTTGTTTACGCAGAGACTTTCTACAATAAAGTCTCTATTTATCCTATTCACAACTTAGGATTGGGGATTAAATAAGATCCAAAATTTGTAGGTTAGGTGAAGCGATAGCGATACCCAAAGCTGCCAATGATGTTGGGTTTCCTGACCTCAAACACCACTGTCTCCAAGTCAGGAAACCCGCCCACCGCGCCATCTCTCCAATGCTGTGACTCCCCAATCTACGGGAATTATTTAGTTTCTGGTCCTTATCTGTAATTATCTATTTTTTCAATATTACTGAGCTAAAAATGTCAACAGGCCAAGGGTAGGTTCCGTGAAGATATTTATGAGTAGTGAATCTTTTCGGTAAATCTGTCTATGGTACTACTGGCTTGAAAAGTTATTTGCGATCGCAGTACGTTAAGTAGATAAATATAATTAATTACAAATGTCATTGCGAAAGCCTTTCAGGGAAAGGTTAGTAAAACATAGCGGAGGTACTAGTAATCACAAGGGCTTGGGACGATTTAGCCTTATTTACTCACCCCCTCTATCACGGTAAAAATTTTTATGCGTCTACTTATTTAAAAAAATTAAAGCAAACAATAAAGTTTTGACAAAGTACTTCACGAATACTTGCATTTTTTGGGTTTATGTAGCCTAATGATAATAAGGTATCAGTGGAAATACTTTTTTAAAAAAGATAAAAAAGTGAACACCACACTTCTGAATAAGTAATCATACGTTCAGAATTATTTGTACCACGGATTCTCTGGTTGTCTAAATTAGTAAATTTGAAGCTCTACACTAACTATTTTGTTAGAGTTCTAGCCTTCAGATGTATATTCATATATCAGATCCTGCACCTCTCAGTACAAACCCAGACAAAGTAATAAGATGCTCGATAAAGCGACCTAAGTTTTAGGAGCTTTTACCAGTCAAATCAGGGTTTCAGCCAAATATTGAGGGATTAAATTACATCAATGTTTCTTAGTGCAAGATGTGAGATATAAAAACAAGGCAGCCAGGGGAATAGTCTAAGTTACGCATTGACAAACTTACCCCTTCTATTGCAAATCACAATGATTACCATCGCAAAAAACAGTAAAATTGCTAACAAAGTCGCTGCTGGAGTTGCAGCTTTCGGTGTTCTCGCTGGTGTAGGTTTGGCAACTGCTCCTGCTCAAGCACAGACCGCCGGTTCTGCATCCATCGGTGGAGTTCCTACATTTTTAGGAGATCCAGACGATACCACTATTCAATTTGGTACTGCTACTTTAGAAGAGGCTTTTGGAGTATTCATAGGTTCCACAGTAAGCACTCCACGCAATCTTGTCCTAGGCGCACCTGTTGGCGGAGCTATTGGCGGCAGCTTGTATAACATTCCTTTTGTTGAAAATTTTGTCGAATTCAACACACCCATAGGTGTTATTACAGGTGATTTACTAGCCGCTTCTAACGGTATTCTTCGCAATCCTGCTGTGGGTACAAATTTTCAATATCAGGGTGTTGGTGAATTACCTATTTTGTTCAGAGGCCCGGGCGGAGAAGAATTTGCTACCGGAGGTTTATTTTTAAATGCTTCCTCCAGTGGTGGTAGCCGTGTCTATGGAATTTCCCTTGATAAGCCAGAGGGTGAAGTCACACCTGTTCCCGAACCTACTACCATCTTAGGACTAGGAGCTATGGCGGCACTAGGAATCAGTACTGGTTTAAAGCGTAAAAAATTCTTACAAGCTTAAATTAATAGCAAGTTTGATCAAACTAGCAGCCTGTTTGAGTAACTTAAAAAAATAGCCGTGATTAGTAAAATTTACGGCTAAACAACTCAAATTAATGATTAACGACTTGTTAGAGCAAGTAGTGTTTTTTCAAAGGCGGTTTCTCTCCGCCAGATGAAGTTCTTCGACAAGTTGCTAGTTTCACTGAACAAATATGAATTGCGCCAGTCATGCTTTTTTATCAGCGTGGGGGCGCATTCATTTTGTTATATTAACAGACTAAGGCGGTATGTCAGTCGAAAAAGTTGTAGCACTCCGGCAATATTATTCTTTGTAAACTCAGTGTTTCTAAGCGATGGTAACCCCATAAGTAAAAGTCTGCTGGAACTCCTTAAAGGATAAATCAATGAATCCATCGTTAGCACCACGTTTAGTCCTACCATCAACCCCCCAGGGATTACGAACCACAACCCTTTGCTCACCACTATTATTGGTGTAGACATTTGTCACTGAATAGGCATGGGCAGCTACAATAAATTGGGTATTACCACTACTACTGTTTCTCTGGGTTGTCATAGCCTGACCATTTGCTAAGGCTGTTTCCAGAGTTGAAAAACTAATACTGCTGGTATTATGATTAGTAGCTTTTTGTCCTGTAACGAACTCAAGAGGACGAGAAAGATGGGCGGCACTACCAGTTAAGTTATAACCTGAGTAGCGATCGCCATATGTCCATTCCTGCCATTGAGCATAAGCTTTTTCAACTAAAGACACCCACATTACGTTGTTGGTGTTATTTGGATTTGTACTACCATTGGCTTTAGCACCAAAGATTTTTCCTCCAGAAGTGGCAATCCGACGATCAACACTCACATATTGTGCTTCACCATTTGAGTAAAAGCGTATGGTGTAGGTGTTATCACCATTATCTGTAATCATGCTGTTAATGACAGCACTAGAAGTGTTACCTGAATCATCAGACTGACGCTCAAAGGTTGCACCCAAAGCTGCTAAAAATGTGCAATTACCTAAATTTCCTTGATCGATATCACCAATTCGCGCTTCATTAGCACTACCAAACAGATTACCTTTTAATTCAACGTAGGTGAGATTCTTGGTTTTAAAAACAGGTGTCGGTGCCATTGTGCCTAAGAACCAGCGACCAACTAAATTCGACTCAAAATTACTAGCGCTCATATTTACAGACGCGCCACTAGCAACCTGTGTCGATAACCATTTTACAGAATCCGCCATACTGAAAGGAGTCTTTGCACCTACCAAAGTGTTGAGGTCTTTTACCTCATTAGCATCAATTACAGAATCTTTTTGGGTATGTCTGAAGATATCCAACATATCCTGACGGCTTAAATCATCATCAGCTGCTAATTTCCGCGTCAGGGTAATGATGTTTTGGTTGAGTAGATTTTTACTGAACCAATCTTGATGTGTAACTGCATCTGTAACTGCATCTGTAACTGTATTGGTAACTGTAAATTTCTGCTTGACTGTATTGCTACCAGCACCAGTAAAATCGTAAGCTTTCCCTTCGAGAATATATTCGCCCGCCACTAAGTTTAAGTTTTTTAGAGACAAACTGTAGTCGAAACTCGCTTTATTGGCATTGCTCATAGTGGGGGTAAATGCAGTTGCATTAGCCACATTTAGTAACTCCCCATCTGGTGTTCTAATGCGGAAATCTACCCTGGAAATATTACTAGTGCCATTGTTGTCTGATACCCAAGCACTGTTGAGACTCAGGGTTTCTGTTGCGTTGAGGTTCGTCTTATCGAGCTTAAACTGTAGTGAATTTGGAGCAAAATTTTGAAATACTTTTAAATTGTAGTTAGTGTCACCATCTTTTGCATAGACTCTAATGAAGTAATCTCCAGCATTTAAAGTCTTGCGAATTGATTCACTTAAAGTTCCTTTCTTGTACGCACCAGCGATCACTTCACCAGAATCAATTACACCGTTGCTGTTTTTATCCCTAATTATCTGTACATCTGCATTAGCGCTCAAACCATCAACAACGATATTCAGGCTACTGCGACTGGTTAAACTAAAACTGTAGAAATCATTGATATCTGAAGAACCTACCCAGTCTGTGAAAGCCTGCACATTAGGAGTAATGGTTAAATTTCTAGCAGTATTTAAAGTATTACCTGCTTTATCAAGCATAAATATCCCTGGTTAAATGGTCTTGAAAATGGAGTACATCACACCATGAATAATTTAAAGAAATTGTTTAAGAACAAAAAGTTGGCGTGAAGTTTGTCTAATATTGCTCTTTAAAATTGATAATTAACCAGGGTGAAATCACCCAATATAAAATTTAGGTATAACCACTTAATTTCAGAGAAAATAGGCAATACAGCCAGCATTAATCTGTTTGAATTAGTTAATATCACCCACAAAAACAGAATTATCTTGCGAGAAAATACATAACATCAGTTCGGGATAAAAAACCTAAAGTGCTAAAGCTGAAGCCCTGAAAATCATTAAAGATATTGGCTCTTACTCTGTTCTGGTGAACGATTTATCATTAATACTAATTTTTAAAAAACTTAACATCTGCGTAGCGACTGTCTTAAGGCAGGGAAAATAGGTTTAGTTGTTTGCTAAAGCCAGACGCAACATGAAGAGTTATTTTGATGCGCCTGACTGATAAGCTTTTAGCTTGTAACCGCTCGCTTATTAAAACTATTATTGACCAGATCAAGAATATGACTCAAATTGAGCATTCTGGTCATTGCAATCCTGTTAATTTTGTGTGTAGGTTAATTGCTTGTTTTCATCAAGCTAATAAGTTCTTACTCTATTTAGAATCAGCTTTGCCTCAATGGGCTTAACCTCAATTCAGCTTATCTTGTTCCCAGAAAGTCGGAGGTTTATTATCCGAACTTAATCAATATTTAGCAAAATATTCTTGGAAAATACACATAAAAACTGAAATATCGGATTTTTATTTAGTAATGCTGACTTGTAAGTTTTTCTTCTACCAATTTTTATTGTGATGTGTATATTAATGAGCCAAACTATCGAATTTTGGGTAGATATACAAAGCTACCTTGTATCAGGAATGAAGAGTTTATAAAGTCACCTATTACATATTGCCGATTCATAGGTACTTGTGTGATTCTACTAGAAGAAAGAGATACATAACTAACTGACTAACCGTGAAGTTACTTGACGTATACACGTAATCAGTGGCAGTTATGTTATGAAAATTTGTTGTTTATAGGAGTTTCAAATGATTACTTGTAAATCCAATCTTTTTAAAGGTGCTGTTGCAGTATTAGCTGCTATACCTGTAGTTGCTGCTACAACTTTTGCATCTGCTAGTTCTGCTGAAGCGGCATTGAAGGGTTCATTTGAAATTAACCCTGGAATTTCTCTTCCTCCCGGAGTTTTTACCTCAATTACACTCACAGAAAATTCTTTAACATTTTTTCCTGATCCTGCACCAATCGGAATTAGTGCCAGAACAGGCAGTTTTAATGACTTGAACTTAAACTCCGCATTTATAGGAAATATAATCTCATTCAATCCTTTGGTTGCTACCAATCCTTTTATGGATTTTGGTACCCTTCCTCCTCCTGGTGGTTTAATATTGCCAGGTACTGATGTTTCCTCCTTAACAGATAATATCAACACATTTATTTTGGGTAAATCCAGTTTTGATCTAACTCAAATAGATGGTAACTCTAACGTAGATGTATCCGTTCAGCTTCATGGATTATTCCAAGACGTTGTAGGTGGAACGCAAACTAAAGGTACAGGAGACTTGACTTTCCAAATAGCTGGTAACCGGATTCAAACTTTAAGAGGTTTGGGTTTTACAGGTGATGATATTACTGTAGTTACATCAGCTCTCGCTGCTGGCCAATCAATTGGGGATTTGAGTTTCTCTGGTGCTTTATTCACTACCGTGCCTGAACCAGCTACACTACTAGGCTTGGGTATCGTCGCCGCAGGTATGGCTGTATCTCGTCGTCGCAACAAAACCATCCCTTCCTAAGCCTGTCCTCACATAAAAAAATTACTTTCAGAAACTGAAAGTAACGACGATTGCTATGATTACTATCTTCGGTCTAACTGGAACGCACAACTTTTCCAGTTAGATCGATTTTTTCATTTACCCGACAAGTTTACTATAACTATTGTGAAAGTCAAGAAATCACGTCAGGATAGTTTCTGTTATTCTCCTCTTGATAGCATTAATAAGGGGTAAATTTAATTACTTTTAATGCACTTAGCGGTAATAAATCAACCGATGTATTTGATTGGTTTATAGGCAGAATTTTAGCTATCAAAGTAGGACTAAAGTCCTGACTCCAAACCTTCAAGTCGATTGCAAAGATGTTTTAGCTTCATTTGCTACGGCTTCAACTTGATCATTGACGAGAGTTTCCAGCACAGATTTGGCTTCAGTACCACCTAAACGAGCTAAAGCTTGCACGACTCTATAGCGAATTTGCCAATCTGAATTACTAGCAAAGGGGGCTAACAGGGGAACTGCTTGGATATCTCCCAACTCACCAAAAGAACTAATAGCCGCTGTTTGCACTAATTCGTTATCGGAAGCAAGTGCTTGTTTAAGTAATTCAACGGCTCGTGGATCGCCTAATTCACCTAATGTGGCAATAATACTGAATTGTACTAGCCATTCGGGGGTGCTATGGTAAAGCTGCTCTAAATCTTCAAAAGCATCACGGAGTTTTAAAGCACCCAAACAGTCTGCTGCTGCTGCTTGAACATCTGGTTCGGGGTCGTTAAGCAAAGCAAGTAATACATCTAACGACAACTGTAAATCCTGGTTTCCCAGAGTATCCATCTGACTTACGGCTGAGTATCGCACCCGTGAATTACTATCGCCTATGGCAATTTGAATTAGTTCAAAAGCGTTTGCTGGTTCCAACTCACGGGCTTGATTAACTGCACGCAAGCGATCGCCTAAATCCTCAGAACTCAGTAATTGCCTTACAGACGCAGGAGTAATACTCATTTATTGATCCTAATTTTCAAAAATGGTTAAAAAATTGCTAAATTAAAAGCGCTGGAATAACTTCTAAGATTCACTAGCTGCCATTGTCCGTACAATATCACCACGGGTAAGGATACCAATTACTTGACTTTTATTGTCAACTACAGGTAAACGATGAACACTGCGATCGTGCATCAGTTGCGCGGCTTCCTTGACGGTTTTATCAGGGGAAATAGTGACAGGGTTTTTACTCATCACTTCGCCAACAGTTTGCCCCAAGGCCTTATGTAGTTCACGGTCGTAAGTAGCAGGATTTTGTAAATAGATGACGCTATCAAGAAACATAATGTATGCCGGGGGTGTCACACCAGTTTCTTGCCACATCAAGTCAGTTTCAGAAATAATACCTACCAACTTACCGACATTATCCACAACAGGTATTCCACTGATGCGTTTTTCTGCCAGAATCTGGATAGCTTCCTTCAGTGGAGTTTCTACCCGGACAACTATGGGGTCACGGGTCATTACGTCGGTAACAGTTTTAGGCATTGGCTTGCTGATATTCTCAATCTAAGTCTCTGCAACCATTGTAGAAAATTGCGGGACTCAACCTGATTGAGTTCATACATCGTTACGGTATGGGGGCTTGGGACTGGGAATTAGGGAATTAGGGAATAGGCAATAGGTAAAATAGTTAAGATTTTGGTTTCCCCCCTGCTCCCTGCTCCCTGCTCCCCTGCCTCATCTCTGTTGCTTCAATGCTGCAATAATTTGACTATTTGCTTGAGGGAAAGCAAAGTTTTCTAAATCATCTAAGTGTACCCAACAAATCTCTTCGCACTCTAGGGGTTGAGGAACACCGGCAATGAGACGACAGTGATGCACTGTCAAGGTAACGCGCAAGTGGGTATAGGTGTGGTCAATGGTGATTAGATGTTTTCCTACTTCAATTTCTATTGCTAGTTCTTCTTGAATTTCTCGTTGAATACACTCTTCAATGGTTTCACCAGGCTCGATTTTGCCACCGGGAAATTCCCATAAACCACCCATAACACCTTCTGGACGACGGCGATCAATTAAAATTTGCTCATGTTCGTTCCAGATTACGGCAACACCAATAATTTTGTGGGGTGGGGAAGAAGTCGTTGCACTCATAGTTTGTGGCGGTTGGGAAAAATTAGCAAACAAGAAACCATAGCAAAACTCGGCAGAAAGTTAGTTTAGTCTGCCGAGCTTGCAATTTATTTTAAGGGAAGGTTGGTTGTGAAAATACTCCATGAAATTTATTTTTTATGGGTTTATCCGTGACTGTGAGGAGGTATAAACCCAATAACTTTGAAGTTTTAAGCAAAATTTTCGATTGCTAGTCAATTTCGCTACCATTAATTTCATGGCCTTGCAGGGTGGCTTCAAAGTTCATTCTCTGTTCAGCGTTACGGAGAAAATAACCACTCATCATTGCAGAAGCAAGTAGTTGACCCAAACTTTCCCGGCTGGTGGTGACGGTGACGTTGAAATGTTCTGAAGGTAGGTTTCCTAATAATCCTATGATGTTACGCTCCATTACCTGAAAAACTTCGGCTGAAGTAGGCTTAGATAGTTGGGTAACTGTTTCTGGACTTAGTGCTTTAACGTACTGCCACAGTAAATTACTGGTTTCTGACTCACCATTAAAAAATTCTGAAACTCGGTTAGATGGTTTATTCATGCTTTACCTCTTGTACTATCTCTAGTAGCTGTAGTGCTGAGAATTTTAATAGTAAATACTTGCTATTTACTTCATTTAACTGGCTCTTGGCTATTCATATCAACTAATGTAACAAGCCTATCTCCTACTGGAGGTCGGTGTAACCGTACCAAAAGTAGCGTATTTTCTCGTCTCTCTCAGTAAGTGGGGGAGAATAAATGCAAAATTATCAGAAATGTGGGTATGGGATGTAGAGCATACGGAAAGGACTAAAGTCCTTACTACAAACTTCCCTTATGCAAATGCTTTGAGAAACTATATCAGAAGTTAAATGAATAAAGCCTGCTAGGCAGGCTCTAAATCAAGGTTTTTCTGGGGAAATACTAGAAAAACAGCAGTAAATTAATTTACAAGTCCCTAACTAGCCAAGTATTCATTCATACTTGCTTTTGACTTGCGAAGTTTAGTTAAGGCTTCCCGTTCAATTTGCCGGACTCGTTCGCGGCTAATGTTGAGAATTTCGCCAATTCTGGCCAAGGTGAGTGCTTGTCCATCAGTTAACCCGAAGCGTAATGTAATCACTTCTTTTTGCTGCGGGGTGAGTTCTTCCATCAGACGCTCTAAGTCATAAGATAAAGAAGATTGCATGACGAACTCTTCGGGAGATGCTCCTGGATCTTCTAACATTTCCCCAAGTTCGGTGTCGTAATTGTCCCCCAACCGCAAGTCTAAGGATAAAGGTAGACGCGCTTTTTCTAAATATTCTCGCACCTGCTTGGGTGTCAATTCTAATTCTTGAGCTAACTCAGCAGCTGATGGGGCGCGTCCTAGTTGTTGAGATAGCTGGCGCTGTGCTTTTTTAATTTTATTTAATTTTTCAGTAATATGAATTGGCAAACGGATGGTACGAGCTTTCTCGGCGATCGCCCGGGTGATGGCTTGACGTATCCACCAATAAGCGTAAGTAGAGAATCTATAGCCTTTGGTGGGGTCAAATTTTTCCACACCCCGCTGCATCCCAATACTGCCTTCTTGAATTAGGTCTAGTAAATCTACATTGCGTTTAATGTATTTTTTGGCAACGGATACCACCAGACGCAAGTTGGCTTCGACCATTTTGCGTTTAGCAATTTCACCGTCGGCGATCGCATCGTTCAATTCGACCGCTTCTAAATTTGCGGCTGTCGCCCACTCTTCTAGACTCGGTTGACGACCTAATCGGTCAACAAGAGACTCCCTGACTTCATTTAAGGTACTAGAACGTTGCACCTGTTTGCCGTAGAAAATTTCTTCCTCGTGGGTTAAGAGTGGCACACGGCCAATCTCACGCAGGTAAGTCCGCACGAGGTCTGTGGCTGTCTGAGCGGTCTTCATGGCGCTACTCTTCGGTAATGATGGATTTGACGGTGGGGTCATTAACTAATGGATACGAAAACAGGGCATTAGCTAGTTAGGCTAGGAACCCTTGTGATGGTTTACAATTTACGCCCCGATGGATTTCGTCGGCTGCTTATATTAATCAAATAAAGGTCTTAACTGGTAGACGTTACAGTTATTTATTTGTTTTCACAACTATCTCAGGTTAGATAAAAGGTAAAAAGTAAACGTTTTTTGTATCTTTCATTATTAATAATTGTAACATTTATGAGAAGAAATGGAAATCCTAGTAACGCTAATTTTTTAGCTGTTCTAGTTTATACAATAGACTCTTAGCATCAATGAGCAATTGAGAAAGTGAGAAGTTGAAAAAACAAGGGTGATGAATTATCCGTATCTACTGGAATTTATCGATGTCTTTACCCATTGGTACTGTGATTAGAAGACTCAGGCTGGCTAATGCTTACAGACGACTGGGCAAGTCAAATGATAAAATTGTCTCCAGAGAAAAATTAATTCCTCATACTTCTTAAAATATCTCAATAGAATCTATAATTATCCTTCTATAATAATTGCTTAATTTTCCTTGTAAATACTGCTTAATGCAGATTCAGAAAACAGGCGGGGGGGAAGTTTTTGCTATTCTCTATTTCCCCCCACAGCCCCTAAATGCTCTATCAGAGCCAATTACCTTACTTCTTGGGTTGAGAGCCTAGTTGATAAATGGCGCAGTACTCTTGGATAACTTTTACGTCTAAAGTAGTAGTTTGTAGTGAGCGGATGGCAGCAACAGTAGCTTTTGCGCCGGCGATAGTGGTGATGATGGGGATTTTGTAAGCTAAGGCTGTGCGCCGGATTAATCTAGCATCAGTATGGGCTTCTTCACCGGAAGGTGTATTGATGATGAGTTGGATTTTCTGATTTTTAATGGCATCAAGGACGTGGGGACGACCTTCATGAAGTTTTAGGACTAACTCAACATTTAAGCCTTGTTGTTGCAGGACTTGGCCAGTACCCGAAGTAGCCATCACGGTGAAGCCTAAGTCAATAAATTCCTTGACCACATCAACGGCCGCAGTTTTATCCCGATCGCTCATGGAGACAAATACAGTACCTTGGAGGGGTAAACGCTCTCCCGCAGCTAATTCTGCTTTGGCAAAGGCGCGTCCAAAGTCGCTATCTATCCCCATGACTTCACCAGTGGAACGCATTTCCGGGCCCAATATCGTATCAGTTCCAGGGAATTTATTAAACGGTAATACTGCTTCTTTGACAGAGATATGTGAGGGAATCACTTCTTCGGTAAAACCTAACTCTGCTAAGGTTTGTCCCGACATAATCAAGGATGCGAGTTTCGCCAGGGGTATACCTGTAGCCTTAGACACAAATGGTACTGTGCGTGAAGCGCGGGGGTTGGCTTCTAAAATATAGACTTGCGGCGCAGCACCTTGAGCGCCCACCACAGCAAACTGAATATTCATCAATCCCACAACTTCCAATGCCTGAGCTAGCTGCACCGTCCAAGTGCGAATTTGTGCGAGAACTGCTGGTGACAAGGAAATAGTTGGTAAAGAACAAGCCGAATCACCTGAGTGAATACCCGCTTGTTCAATGTGTTCCATGATGCCACCCATTACCACTTTGCCAGTATGATCGGCGATGGCATCCACATCAACTTCAATGGCATTTTCCAAGAACTTATCAATCAAGATTGGATGTTCTGGTTCCACCTGTACTGCAAATGTCATGTAACGTTCTAATTCTGTATCAGAATAGACGATTTCCATTGCTCGTCCCCCTAACACATAACTAGGACGCACAACTACCGGATAACCAATACGCTGGGCGACAATCAGCGCATCTTCGTAACTGCGGGCAATACCATTGGCTGGTTGGGCAATATTTAACTGATTGAGAATTTTTTCAAACCGCTCCCGATTTTCTGCCATGTCAATGGAATCGGGTGACGTCCCCCAAATTTTGGTCACGGGGAGGTTGGGTGATGGGCATGATGGGTGAGTTGTTTCCTCATCCAGAGCAGTGAGATACTGCTGTAACGGGACTGCTAATTTCAGGGGTGTTTGACCGCCAAACTGAATAATGATCCCTACCGGATTTTCGGCTTCGATAATGTTCAGCACGTCTTCTTTGGTCAACGGCTCAAAATACAGGCGATCGCTTGTGTCATAATCGGTGGAAACTGTCTCCGGATTGGAATTGACCATAATTGTTTCAAATCCCGCACCTTTCAAAGCATAAGCGGCGTGGCAACAACAATAGTCAAATTCAATTCCCTGGCCGATGCGGTTAGGGCCACCACCCAAAATCATTACCTTGGGCTTGGTGGTGGGTAAAACTTCGCTTTCTTCTTCGTAGGTAGAGTAATAGTAAGGCGT
Organism: Nostoc sp. CCY0012; assembly: GCF_963920855.1. Taxonomy (NCBI): domain Bacteria; kingdom Bacillati; phylum Cyanobacteriota; class Cyanophyceae; order Nostocales; family Nostocaceae; genus Nostoc; species Nostoc sp. CCY0012. The sequence goes on from NZ_CAWUDM010000027.1 coordinate 55,563, forward strand.
AAACGCTTCAAACTCCGCTGCACAAGTATCTACAGTTTTGTAAACTGGGGTGACACCTAATTTTTGGCGATAGGCGCGGACTTGATCTTCGGTGGTTTTTGTCGCAAAAGCAATTTGGCGATCGCTAAAGCCGTCACGTTTTACATCATATAATTGCGCTTTTGTCAACTGTTGTAAGGGTGTGCGCTTGAGAAATTTTTCCACATCCAACAGTTGCTGCATTTTATCTAAGAACCACGGGTCAATACCTGTAAGTTCGTAGATTTCCTCAGTACTCATTCCTAGTTGTAAAGCATGACGTACCGAGAAGATGCGATCAGGGTTCGGTGTCCGCAGTTGGGCGCGAATTTGTTCACCACTGGGTAATTTTTCGGTTTGATCACAACCCCAGCCGGCGCGTCCAGTTTCTAAGGAACGCAGTGCTTTTTGGAAAGATTCATTAAATGTCCGGCCAATGGCCATGGCTTCACCCACCGACTTCATCTGAGTTGTCAGCACAGGTTCTGAACCAGGGAACTTTTCAAAAGCGAAGCGGGGGATTTTGGTAACTACATAGTCAATTGTCGGTTCAAAAGATGCGGGTGTTTTTTTGGTGATGTCATTTTTAATTTCATCCAAGGTGTAACCCACAGCTAACTTAGCCGCCATTTTGGCAATGGGGAAACCTGTAGCCTTGGAAGCTAACGCCGAACTCCGGGAAACGCGGGGGTTCATTTCAATGACAACCACATCTCCAGTCACAGGATTAATGGCAAATTGAATATTAGAACCGCCAGTTTCTACACCAATTTCCCGAATAATTTTAATTGCCATGTCCCGTAGCCGCTGATATTCTTTATCAGTCAGGGTTTGGGCGGGAGCGACGGTAATTGAGTCGCCAGTGTGGATACCCATTGGGTCAAGGTTTTCGATGGAACAGATAATCACCACGTTATCTGCCAAATCGCGCATGACTTCTAATTCGTATTCTTTCCAACCCAGTAGAGATTGGTCGATGAGAATTTGGGAAACAGGGCTAGCATCTATACCCACCTGGGCCATTTCTTCAAATTCTTCTTTGTTGTAGGCAATACCACCGCCACTGCCACCCATTGTAAAGGCAGGACGAATAATTAAAGGATAAGTCCCAATTTGTTCGGCGATCGCTTTGGCTTCTGACCAAGTTGAGGCTGTGCCACTAGGACACATTTTCACCCCAATCCTTTGCATGGCCTCGTTAAATAATTTGCGATCTTCCGCTTTCTCAATGGCAGGTAATTTAGCGCCGATTAATTCAACGTTATATTTCTCTAAAGCACCATTTTTCGCCAGGGCTACAGCAAGATTCAGCGCCGTTTGTCCTCCCATTGTTGGTAGCAGGGCATCAGGACGTTCTTTGGCGATGACTTTTTCGACCAGTTCCGGTGTTAGCGGCTCAATATAAGTGCGATCGGCAGTTTCTGGATCGGTCATAATTGTTGCCGGGTTAGAGTTGACTAACACGACTTCATAGCCTTCTTCTCGCAGCGCTTTACAGGCTTGAGTACCAGAGTAGTCAAACTCACAGGCTTGTCCGATCACAATGGGGCCAGAGCCTAACAATAGTATTTTCCGGAGGTCTTGACGGCGGGGCATAGTCGTTGGGTTGGAGTAAGAGAATACAAATCCTGATTATTTTAAGGGTCTTTCCCCTCGGTCGTCTTATTTATTATTAAGTTTTCGGTCGTTGGATAGTACAGACCACGGTGATAGGAGTACAAAAGCACTTACCTATGTCTAGGCTACTATCTTCAATTACCTAGTACGCCAGCCATTGTATCAGGGAAACTGCCACAGCTACCGTGTATCAGCCCATTGGCTTGGCCAGTATTGTAGGCGATCGCTTGATTATTCTCCTCATCTTCCCTGTTGCCTATTCCCTTTCATTGGGACATACACCGTAGGCTACTGTAGTCAATCTCTGACTTAGCGATCTCAAATCTTCATTTAGCTTGATAATTGAGGATAGATAATTTTAATTAATTACTTGTAAATATACTTTAACTTGTTTGCAAATAATTTTTAATTAAAACTCACTTATGCTGAACGATGGTGAAAGATTTTTCACGCTTTTTTAGTAAAAGTTTACTTAGTTTTTATCTGGTGATCAAACAATTTAAATAAAAAACTTTTCTAATTAGCAATTGCTATTATTTCCTAATATATTTTACATTTATTATTTCACTACTGTACACATTTATTACATTTATCTACTGATATTAAAAATGGCAGAGATATTTTATTCATCTCCGCCATTTTTAGATTTTTTTAATGTTTAGAACTGCCAACTCTTTTCTCAGGGTAGACTACACCAAACCGAAATTAGAACAGTACTAATTTTGAGCAGGTTGAACAAAGCCTAAGGTTAAACTATCTTTAGCCAAGAAATGCGCCAAATGGTAAGCACGTTCCTCAGTTTTTAAGAGGATTTGTTCGTAGAGATAGCGTGTACCCCGGTCGCCCAAACTCTCTGCCTGAGACGCTTGACGGCGGATGACGTTAATCATGGCTTGTTCTGCGGCTAGATCATTTTCTATCATTTGGCGACAAGAATATACGCCATCTAGCTCTTGCTCGAAACAAGTTAATTCTGCTAATTTGCTGAAACTAGCAGCTGGTACACCACCCAGTCCGTTCAAGCGTTCGCCAATTTCATGAACGTGATCTTGTACTTGCTCGTAGCTATCGCTGAAAAACTCATGCAGTGAGTAAAACTCAGAACCTTCAACTACAAAATGATGCTTTTGGTACTGCAAGTACAGTGCTTGAAAGCTAGCTAATACAACGTTAAAACCTTCAGTTACTGGGGCGGTTACACTATGATCCAATAGGACAGGATTGTCGTAAACTTGACCAAAGTTTTGTAACAAAGTTTGTGTATCTGACATTAGTTCTCCTCGCTTTATCACAGTTATGGCTTTTAACTGCTTATCTTCTACATATTAACATTTAAAAAATAAAAGCAAGCCTGATTATTATCATAAAAGTTTAAATTTTCTGTCGTTAAAAGTGCATTTATTCCTCATTAACATAGTCTTTAATTCCTACTAATGAGAATGTTTAGAAACTAAATTTTCAAATATCAAAGCTCTGCGACATCTTCTTTGAACTCTCATTACCTGCACTAGTTATGAGAAGAATTTTCATAAACAAAATTATACGTAGTGGTATTTAATACTTTGCAAACACCAAGAAGGAATAGACACACAAGAAACAAGAGGGACTGTTTTAGGCTTACACCACCTTGTCCTCCTCATATCCCTAGTCCCTAATCCCTAGTTTCAGATGCATAACAGGAAATTATTACAAAGTTTTGAGATTCTTTTTTCAGATAATTGAGAATTGTTAGCACTTAGGTTATGCTTATTTGAAGAGGTGAGATTCCCGAAATTTTGAAAATTAGGGATTCAAGACACAATAGTTACTGCAATTTTGTCGCACGTTGAGGGCTAGTCTCTTGAAATCGTTAAGTTCAGAAGTAGAGCAAAAGTACGTTATTGGGGTGAATTGGGCAGACCGATGGCAAATCTATCAACGCTTGCAAGAGCTAGACATTCCTTGTTGGTGTCAGACTAACCAGCCATTGCAGGTGGAAATTGACAACCCCTTAGCAGCTATTCAACTTTGGTGTGTGATGCAGCAATGCACAGCCTCCCGTCAAGACCTGATTTGGAATCTTGAACGCAGCTGGCAAAGTCGCTACCGAAAATCTTGATAGGTAACAGAGATTGAGATTGTCTCACCTAATGCTGGAAAACTACTTAGTTAAAAATAGGTTAAATAAAATGAGTGCATCCTACAGTACAGACACAGCAGAATTTTGTCTTGAAGGAAGATTTATTAATTTTGTAATCAAAGATGGCTATAAGCTCAAAGGCTTGCTATTAGCTACTTCTGAAGGTGAATGCTACATTAAACTTGCTAAACATTTACGAGCAGCCTTTGACTTGCGTTTACCACCAGGGACTTGGTTACAAGTTGTTGGTTATAAAAAAAACGATATAAAAAAAGATAAAGTTACATTCAAAGCTGAACGTGTGATGGCAGCACGTTCTGAAATAGGCAGAGTCCCAGTACAGGAGACACCAGCAATTAATACTGCTAAAGCTAAATCAGCTAAAAATAAAGCCACAATTCTAGTGTGTCAAAAGTCTGACTGCATGAAACGCGGTGGTAAAGCAGTTTGTCAGGCTTTAGAAGCAGCCTTAAGTAATCGCGGTTTAGAAGACCAAGTAACAATTAAAGGTACTGGTTGTATGAAAAACTGCAAAGCTGGGCCTAACCTAGTGATGCCAGACAAAACCCGCTATAGCCGCATTCCCGCAGCGCAAGTACCCGCAATAATGGACAAGCATTTTCCCGACAAGAGGCTAGAACAGCAGCCAGATAATTTAGAAGAAGTTGTAATACCTCACAGCAAAGTTCGTGGAAACGGCTGGTAAATTTTTGATTTTTTAATAAGAAAATTTAATAAGAAGATATTTGGTGTGTTCCCTCTGTATTCGGCAGTAATTTTTGCAAAACTTTAGCAAGAATTTTGAATTGAGCGATCGCCTGCCATTTGTAGAAGTATGAAGGCTTATGACGGCTATCGCTTAACATATCTTATCAATCAAATTCAGCTTTACTCATCATCCGACTCTTTAAGTAAAGATTCTAAATCTTGACGACCATTGACAACGCGCAAAATTTCCACCCCATTATCAATCACCCGATAGAGAATCACATATCCATCTAATGGCAAGCCACGCAATGAAGGTTTAATGTGAGCATAACTGCGCCCTATCTGGGGATATTTTGCTAAGTTTTGGCATTTATGATTAAATTCTTGAAATAATTTTTCTCCTGCTGCCAGATTTCTTGTTAAAAAATAATCAGAAATTTCATTTAAATCGTGGCTAGCAGATGGTGAGATTATATAGCGACTCATTACTGATTCTCACGTGCCTTTTGAAACTTTTCCAGTATCTGCATAACTACAGTTTCCCCATCCAAACCTTCCCCCCGGTCGAGTTCTGCAATGGCAACATCAACTTTTTGCCGAGTTTCTTCCATCCATTGAATATACTCAAAATTAAATTTTTCTAATATTTGAAATGCTACATCAAGTACTTCATCTGCATTAGTAAACTTACCACTAGCAATTTGGGCTTGAATAAATTGCTCATGTTCGGGTTTAAGTTTAATATTCACAATTTCTCCCCAAAATTTACCATCAGCTTTACCCAAATGGTACTAAATCTAAAAAAATATTGGCTATAAAAACCAAACCCGCCTGCGCGGGTTAAAACCTTTATTCCCCAGGTATCACTGCAATACAATCAATTTCTACCAAAACATCCTTAGGTAGACGCGACACCTGTACACAAGCACGGGCTGGGGCTGTATCTTCGGAAAAATATTTAGCATAAACCGCATTCACAGCGGCAAAATCATTCATATCAGCGAGAAATACGGTGGTTTTTACCACATTTTCAAAGCTAGCACCAGATGCTGTCAGAATAGCTTCTAGATTAGCCATTACCTGCTCAGTTTGCTTTTTGACATCATCGGTGTAAACAATATCACCGAGGCGAGGATCGATGGCAATTTGTCCAGCTACAAACACCATTTGACCAGAAGCGGCGATCGCCTGATTATATGGCCCCACTGGAGCAGGTGCTTGGTCAGTATTAATTACTTTACGAGTCATAGATATTACTTGCTCTAACGATGCTTTCTGTTTACCGATTTCCACCTCAGAGGCGATGGGCTGGTAAACTTCTCCATCAGGCATTATCGCACCAGTTAGGTCTGCTTCTACAAAGCTAGCCCCATAGATATTTGCTCCAGTCAAGTCTACTTTCCTCAGACTTGCTCCATTTAGATTCGCTTTTATCAAATCAGCTTTTTGCAAATCCGCTCTTTCTAAATTTGTCCCTTGTAAACAAGCTTTTCTAAAGTTTACGCCAATGAGGTTAGCTGCGCCCAAATCAGCACCAGCCAAATTCATCCCAGAAAAATCTTGTTGAGATAAATTAACGCCTCGAATTTTAATTTGCTGTAAATTGGCATTTTTGAGTTTAACGTTGCTTAAGATTGCTTGGCTTAAATCAACCCCAGTCAAATTAGCTCCACTCAAATTAGCACCTGTAAGTTTTGCCCTTACAAGGTTTGCATTGTTCAAGGATGCTTCAGTTAAGTTGGCAGATTCTAGCGTCGCATCGCTCAACTTAGTATTATCCAAATTGGCATTAGTACAGTTAGCACTACTTAGATTCGCCTGACTCAAGTCAGCACCAGTCAAATCTGCCCAACTGAAATTTACAGAAGAACTGTTTTGTGAACAACTCAACTTTGCACCTGTCAAAGATGCTCTGGTAAAGTTTGTGCAATGAAGAATTGCTTTGCTCAAGTTTGCATTATTCAAATCTGCTCCTGTCAAGTCAGCACTTTGTAGGTTGATCCCACTTAAATCAGCACCTTTTAAATCTACTCCTCTTAGATTTACACTCTTAAAGTCACGTTGACCCTTTGCATATTTCTCCAACAATTCCTCAGCATCCATAATGCACCATAAAATACCACTGATTCAGTATAAACGCAGTAATAATAATTCATATATACTCGTCTTAACTTCTCTTTCCGCGCCCTCTGTGCCTCTGTGGTTCGTTAATAACCCAACCGTGGACGCAGCTCATAATGCCGATAACGCCAATAATCCCGGAGAATGCGATCGTGGTCAAAACATAAATTCTGCGGCACACACCAAGACTCAAAAATACCTACATTCTTCGCATCATCCCCCGCTTTTGGCTCACCTGATGCTGTAGCTAAAAACACAATACTAATTGTGTGCTGACGCGGGTCACGACTAGGGTCAGAATAGACCAAAAATTGTTCAATCAACTCAACTTGCAAACCAATTTCTTCCTCAGCCTCCCGCCGCGCCGCTACCTCCACAGGTTCCCCATAATCCACAAAACCGCCAGGAATAGCCCAACCTAAAGGTGAATTATGCCGCTCAATTAACACTATTGGTCGATGTGGCCGATCCACTAATTCAATGATGATATCAACCGTTGGTGCAGGATTTCTATAAGTCATACTCATCAATCATTAATTATTAGTCATTGGGAGAACCATCTTCCCTTGTCCCCTTGTCCCCCTGTCCCCTTGTCCCCTTGTCCCTTATCCCCTTCCCCATCTCCTAACAGCTTTCAATGCTGACCTTAGCGTGATAGATTCGATGGGATCGCTAACTCCTATATTTGAAGTTAAATATGCCTTTTCCTAGATCCAGTGGTATTTTGTTGCATCCTACATCTTTTCCCAGTCGATTTGGCATTGGGGATTTAGGTTTAGAAGCCTACAAATTTATTGATTTTCTCAGAGAAAGTTACCAACAATATTGGCAAGTTTTACCCTTAGGGCCGACAGGGTATGGTAATTCTCCTTATGCTTCCTACTCAGCAATGGCAGGAAACCCCATGCTCATCAACCCAGAACAGTTGCAAGAGCAGGGTTTGTTAGCTGAAGAAGATTTTGCTAATTTACCAGTATTTGAGGACTCTAAGGTAGATTATGAGCAAGTTAAGCCAATAAAAATTGCATTGCTGAAAAAAGCCTGTGAGAACTTTCAAGTTAAAGCAAAACCTTTACAACAAACAGAATTTGCAGGTTTTTGTGATAGCAAAGCTTATTGGCTAGATGATTACGCCTTATTTATGGCTTTGAAAGATGCCCATGAAGATACAAGTTGGCACACTTGGGAATCAGAACTTGTCAAGCGCGAACCAGAAGCAATGGATCGGGTACGGCGACAATTAACATCGGAAATTTTTTACTATAAATTCGTTCAATTTGAATTTTTCCGCCAATGGTCAGAACTCAAATCCTATGCCAACATGAGCGGAATTTCCATTATTGGCGATATTCCCATTTATGTAGCCCAAGATAGCGCTGATGTGTGGGCGCATCCCGAAATCTTTTGCCTAGATGAAGAGACGAGAGAACCAGCACTAATGGCAGGAGTTCCACCAGATTATTTTAGTGAAACAGGTCAATTATGGGGTAATCCAGTTTATGACTGGGAGGCATTGCAAAAACAAGACTTCAAATGGTGGCTGGGTCGCTTTGAAGCAATGCTGGATTATATAGATGTCATTCGCATTGACCACTTCCGGGGTTTTGAAGCTTACTGGGCTGTGAAACAAGGCGAAGAAACAGCCATGAATGGAGAATGGATGAAAGCCCCAGGAGACGAGTTATTTGATGCGATTAAACAGCAATTGGGACAGTTACCAGTCTTAGCAGAAGATTTAGGGGTCATTACACCAGAAGTAGAAGCACTACGCGACAAGTATGAATTTCCTGGGATGAAGGTGTTACAGTTTGCCTTTGGTTCTGATCCCGGTAATCCGTTTTTACCTTTTAATTACACACGTAACGCCGTAGTGTATACCGGAACTCACGACAACGACACCACTGTAGGCTGGTTCAACCAAGCTAGTGATTGGGAAAAGCAAAACTTACTACTTTATTTAGGTTGTATTAGTCCTGAAGGTATTCACTGGGATGTCATTCGATTAGCTTTGAGTTCCATCGCCAATCAAGCGATTATTCCTTTGCAGGATATCTTGGGTTTAGGAACCGAGGCGCGCATGAACTTTCCCAGTGTTGCTGAGGGTAATTGGGATTGGCGCTATCAGCCATCAGCTTTAACAGAAGAACTAGGCGATCGCCTGAAAAATCTGACTAAACTCTACGGACGCGCACCGCAAGGGAAGTAAAAGACAAGGGGACAAGGGGACAAGGGGTGAATATTTCCAATACCTAGCCCTTAGCCTCTAGCCCCCAGTCCCGCCTCAAGATCTGGGTTTACCTCCAATCTTGATTTCTCCTTCTTTTCCTGGTTCTCCCATTTGTCTGGCTTCTTGCTGATTCACGCTCATCAACACACTACCAGCATTATTAGTTTTTACTGTCAGCTGCTCTTGGGCTTTCCAGGTGCGGTAAGTTCCCTGTGGAAGAATACCCTCAAATTCGGTTTTACCATCGGCTACTACGCGAATCCAAGATGATTCTTTTAAGGTGACACCAACCTGCAATGACTGATTATTGTTGATGCGATTCGAGGTGTCGCTTACAGGTTGCAAGTTTGTGGATTGTTGAGAGTTGGCTTGATTGGGTTCTGATTGATAAGCTGTTTCTCTTTGTGGCTGTTGATTGTTATGGCTAAGAGTATTAGTATTACTCAGCAATTGAGACAAGCTACTTACAGCGCTGACAATGACAAATATATAAAGTAAGTAAAGATGAAGCGGTCGTAGTAAACCAAGAGAATGATTTTTTTCAGTAGGTGGGATGCTGACTGAATGGGAATCTAAAGGAAAATTACTGGCAAATTCCAATCCCTGAAAGCCCAGTGCATCGGAAAATTGCCTGATTAAACCCTGAATATAAACTGGTTCTGGTAAATCTTCTAAATTACCTTCTTCAATCGCCTGTAATAATCGCCGGGGAATCTTGGTTAAAACTACCATTTCTTCTAGAGATAAAGCCCGTTTTTGTCGAGTTTCTCTCAATTGAGCGCCCATTTCTGACAATTTTTCCGCTTGTTGCTGTGCTAATGAAAATGTCGGCTGCTCTTTCTCTTTACTTTTTAGCCATTTCATGCTTAATCTCCGCTCCTGACCTCAGCTGAATCTTTAATAGGTAGATGCTTAATCTGCTCTTTTAAAAAGCGAATTTCAGCATCTTTAAGTAGACGATAGTCACCCTCACGTAACAAGGGTGCTTTTGAGATTTGTAATTGAATTGGGCCTATGGCAGTACGATGTAGCTTAATTACGGGATATCCCAACTGTTGGGCTACACGGCGAATCTGTCGGTTTCTCCCCTCCTTCAAAACTATTTCTAAACGGCTGTTTTTAGCAAGACTTTCTGTTAAGTTCACTTTAGCGGGGCGTGTTTTTCGCCCTTCTAAAGTCACACCTTGACGCCACATTTCTAACACGGCTTCTGAGGGATGTCCCTTGACCAAAACCTGATAAGTCTTAGGGACACTGTGACGTGGATGCGTGAGTGCAAATGTAAGTTCCCCGTCATTGGTCAGGATTAAAGCTCCTGTGGAATCTGCATCTAGACGACCAACTGGGTGCAGACCTGAACCCTGGCGTAATTCTTCAGGAAGTAAATCTAAAACTGTTTTTCTTCCCTGAGGGTCATAGCAGGTAGAAACTACTCCAGGTGGTTTATTTAGTAATAGATATATTACAGGCGGCTGCTGCCGAGCAGATACTGGCTTGCCATCTATGGAAATGGTATCTTTTTGAGGGTCAACTTTTTGACCTAAATGTGCTAGTACTCCATTAATCCGCACACGCGATCGCCGAATCATTTCCTCAGCTTCACGACGTGAGGCTATACCCCATTGAGCTAGAACTTTTTGTAACCGCGCCTCCATGTTGAAATTACTGAATATACTGGGAAAATTTGGAGAAAGTGGAGAAAGTTTAGATAATATTCATCATATTTGCATTTTGTGCTGAGTAGCCATAAATGTTACATTTAAAGCTTATTTCAGTTTAGTTAGTTGTTTAGCAAATATCCATCACCTTAGTGGTTAAATGCCAGAAGAAAATTCCTCAGCCAAAAGTTCGCATAAAATCCGCATCATTACAAATGTACTCACAAAAGCTCTAAAACTCTGGTTAAAATCACAAGTCACTCAAGTATCTCAACTAGAGGTAGAAATTAAAGCGAGCGATCGCCAACTTCTCTCTGGTTGCATTCCCTGGGTTTCTATAATAGCGAGTGATGCCGTGTATCAAGGCCTTCATGTTACACGAATTCAACTCTTAGCAGAAAATATTCAGGTCAATATAGGCTCAGTACTCAAAGGGCAACCACTCAGACTGTTAGAAATAGTACCAGTGATTGGCGATTTAGTAGTTGAGGAAAAGGATTTAAATAGTTCCCTTTCATCTGAACTCTTATCAACTGCTTTAAATGATGTACTGGTTAAACTTATACCAGAATATTGTCTAAAATCCCAAGCAATTGCTTGGCAAAAAATTATCCTGGATCATAATCAAATTAGACTCCGTGCTATCTTAGCACCCACTAGCGAATCTATACCTCTGGAAATTTATTTAAGTTTAGAGTTAATTGGCAATCGTGAATTGAAATTATCACAGATTCAAGTCATCCAAAACGAAATACCACTTGTGGAAAACGAGCATGGTTACAATTTGGATCTTGGCTCAGATGTCGATATTCAAGAACTCAACTTGATCCCCGGTCAGTTGGTATGTCAAGGACGGATTAATGTTAATCCCTAAGGAGAGATGAGACGGGGGGATGGAAAAAAATTACTCTAGCCTCAAACCTCAAATCTTCTCAATCAATGGCAATAAAAGCGTCACAAAATAGTAAACCAAGGGCGCTGTAAAGATATAACTATCAGTGCGGTCTAAGATGCCTCCGTGACCGGGGATCAACTGACCAGAATCCTTAACTCCAGCATCCCGCTTGAGCATAGATTCTGTGAGATCGCCCAAAAGACTGGCAATACCAATCAGTAAACCTAATGCTACACCAGTAAACAGAAATTGCGGTAAGTGCAAATAATAAGCTCCCGCTACGGCTACGGAAATAGTAGCAATGATCCCAAACACAGCACCTTCAACAGTTTTCTTAGGACTGATGTCAGACAAACGGGTTTTGCCGAAGAATTTGCCAAAAACATAAGCGCCGATGTCAGTAGCCCATATACAAAAGAAAGTTAGCACTGTCAACGTTAACCCCTGTGGCAAAGAAGCAAAACTTTTCTCCTGTAAAATATTTGTCCAATCTGTAGGCCAATAACCACCAAGAGGAAGATTACTCGTGGCTACACTATCAAGAGTGCGTAATCTTACCCAGTAACTCGATAAATAACCTACATAAAATAGCCCCATAATCGAAGCAGAAATATCCGCAATTGTGGCCATTTTCGGCTGAAAAAGTAAGTAAAAACAAATTAGCGTCCCAGCTATGGGCATCACAGCATCCGCCAAAGTGACATTAACGTTACAAATCACCAGTAAAGCTTGACTCACAAACATGGTGGTTTTAGCAGCAGGAAGAATACCTCTAGCACGCACCAAATTAAAATATTCTTCTTGACCTAAAAATACGACCACTGCAATTGCGATAGTAAAGTACCAACCCCCCAAAAGAGTTGCAACCAGAGCAAGAGCGATCGCTATAATTCCACTAATAATTCGAGACCAAGGCATAGAAGTATTTTGAATGAGGTATTGGAGATGGGGGGATGGGGAGATGGGAGGATGGGGAGATG